>JANOLA010000309.1:0-4366 GCA_031419535.1 Burkholderiales bacterium
GGCGCTCGAGCCGGCGCTTTCACCGGCGGCGCCGGGCGGGGCGGACGCGTCGCGCAGGCCTTCCGCGATGCGCTTGGCGACATCGGTCGCGACCCCCAGGGCCTGGCACAGGCGCTCCAGCGCGGCGAGTTCGTCCGGCAACACCTTGCCTGCGTCGTCGACCAGGTTGCTCAGGTTGAAGCGCGAATGTTCGTCGACGATGCGTCCCGACAAGAAGGCGTCGGGCGCGTCGTCGGTGTTGTCCTTGTCGGCGGCGAGAAACGTCGACAGGCGCGCTTCCGCCAGAGGAACGGCCCAGGGTTCGCCCAGATGGTCGGCGCCGCCGGTGCGCGCGTCTTCGCGCAGGATCAGGCGCGCCCAGTCCAGGGCCCCGGTGAGGATCCACGCCGCCTGAACGCGCGCGCGCTCAGCCGCCTCGACCTGCACCGCACGCCACTGTTGCCAAACCATGCCGGCCGCGAGCGTGATCACGAGCGTGACGATGATCATCGCCATCAACAGCGCCGCGCCGCGTTGGGTGCGTGCTGTGCCATGGCGCAGGGGTCCGAGGCGGTGCTCGGGCGGGCGTCCGGGCGAAGCGGGGCGCAACACAGCGGGCGGCACCTTCATGGCCCGAGCAACGTGTCGCGGGTCAGGTTGCCCACGCCCGCGCCACTTCCGTCGGCGAACTCCAGCACCAAGCGAACCCCGGAGGGCAGGAGCTGGCGTGTAGCGGCGGCTGGCCCGCTGGCAGCGCCGGCCGGGGCGCTCGCGGCGCCCGCCGCTGCCGTGGGCTTGGCCAGGTCGCCGCTCGACTGCGCATTCGTCCAGCCGTTGCCGCGGTAAAAATAAACCTGCCACGACGCCAGGCCTTCGAGGGTTCGCAATTGCCCGGCCTCCTGACCCTGGAACTGCTGGCTGCGCAACCAGGTGTCTTGCAATTCGGCGCGCGTCGTGACCGCCGGGCTGGCCCAGCGCTGCAACACCGAGCCGTTCGAATCGGCGCGCAGAGCCCAGGCGACGAGCTGAATGCCCCCGGCGGCGCGGCGCGTAAGGCGCAGCGTCGCGCCGTCGAAGCTGAGCGGCGGCACGCTCGCCGTCTCTTGCACCGACGCCAGGTCCTGTTCCCATTGGCCGATGACGGTGTTCAGACGCAGCGTCGCCTCGACGCTTTGCTGGCTCGCGTCGCGCGCGCGCACGATCGCGTCGACACCCTGCCATGCCATGGCCGCCATCAAGGCCATCACGGTCAGCGCGACCAGCACCTCGACCAGCGTGAATCCGGCGGCAGCGGCGCGGCGCGGCGTCATGGCGGGCGGCGCGGCCATCAATATCGGCCGAGGATCGTGGACACGGCCAGGATCGGCTGCTCGGCCTCGTCGAACAGGTTCGCGTCGACGCGGCGGAAGTTCGGGTTCGGCGTGGCCCGGACCGCGAGCTTGCCGCGATAAGTGCGGCCGAGCTGCTCGCAGCTGAAATCGCTGTCGCCGATGCTCGGAAACTGTTTGCCCAGTTTGAGCGCGGTCAACTGATTGTCGGCACACCACTGCGCCGCGCTGACTTCGGCCAGGCGCTGCGCGTTGTTCGTGAGGGCGCCCGCCGCCTTGATGCCGGCGCCCAGCGTGATCGCGAGGATCGTCAGCGCAACCAGCACTTCGATCAGCGTGAAGCCGCGTGCTTGCATCGGCGCGAATTCACGGTCCCGCCCCAGCGTCAAGCCGCCTGCCTGCACCAGTGTGCAGTCGCGGTCCCGCACGAGCGCTAAGTCGCGTTCCCGCATCACCGTGTCGCGCTTGCTTCGTCGGTCACGACGAAGGGCCCGAGACCGTCGGTCGCCAAGGCCAGGCGGCGCGCTTCCAGGCGCAGCACGACGCGCTGCGCGCCGATCAGCGGCTCGGGCCCGAGCACCAATGCGGGCGCGCCGATGACTTCGGCCGAGACGCCGCTGCCGAGCCAGCGCGCCGGCAGCTCGATCGATGCCGGCAAGCCGACGAAGCGGAATTCGGTGTTCTGTTCGGGGTCGCCGCGCGGCTCCCAAAGTACCGCGATCCCCGAAGCCCGCGCTTCGGAACGCGCCGCCTCGAACAAGGCGACCAGGCGCGCCGCTTCGTGCTCGAGCTGGGTTGCCGCCGGGTCGCGCAGGGCGAGGCTGGCCACCGCGCTGGCGATGGCGATCAACACCACCACGACCAGCAGCTCGATCAGCGTGAAGCCGCGCCGGCCGTGCCTCACGCCGCGCGCCGAGCTGGCCGGGCCCCGCTGGTCATTGCCACGAGCCGACTTCGGCGTCCTTGCCCTCGCCACCGATGGCGCCGTCGGCGCCCAGGCTGTAGACGTCGATCTCGCCTTTCAACCCAGGATGGGCGTACTGGTAGGGGCGGCCCCAGGGGTCGTTGGGCAGCTTGTCGACGTAGTTCTTCCAGCGCGGCGGGATCGTGCCCACGCTCGGCTTCACGACGAGCGCCTGCAGGCCCTGCTCGGAGCTGGGGTAGCGCTGGTTGTCGAGTTTGTAGAGTTTGAGCGCCTGCATCAGGTTGTTCACGTCGGTGCGTGCTGCGGTCACCCGCGCGTCATCGGCGCGGTCGAGCACGTTCGGCACGATCAGCGCGGCGAGCACGCCGATGATCACCAGCACGACCATCAGTTCGATCAGCGTGAAGCCGCGGTGATCGCGTGAATCGGATTTGAGTTTGGACATGAAGGTTTCTCGGTCAGCGCCCTTGCCTCGGTAGACATGGGCCGTTCAATCATAATCAAACCATGTTGGCGCGACTCTCGGCATTTTTCGTCTGGGCCTTGGTTGCGGCCGGTGTCGTGTATTGGTCGCTGAAACTTCTGGTGCGCGCGCCCACAGCGCCCGCGCATTCGGTGGCGGTGACGGGCACGGCGGCGGTGCGCGGCGATTTGACGCGCTTGCTGGGGGCGTCGTCGGTCGCGACCGCGGCCCCTGTCGCGGCGGCGCCGCAAGCGTCGCGGTTTCGCTTGCACGGCGTGATGGCCCCCAAGGGCCCGCCCGCGGCCAAGGCCAGCGGGCAAGGCGTGGCGCTGATTTCGGTGGACGGCAAACCGCCCCGCGCGTACGCCGTTGGCGCGCGGCTCGACGCGGGCTTGGTGCTGCAGTCGGTCAGCCTTCGCACCGCTGCGATCGGGCCGGCGGAGGGTGGGGCTTCCGTCAGTCTCGAGATACCGCCGTTGGCGGCTGCCGCGACGGGAAAGCTGGCGGGCGTTGCCGTGCCATCAGTACCCTCGCAAATACCGCCAACCCCTCAGGCGGCCGATCCGTCCACGCCGCGCGTTCCGCTTGCCATGCCCCCATCCGAGGCGAGCCCTCCAGCGATTCGGCTGCCTCAGGGGCTTTCGCCTCGGCGCGACGCGGCGAGCAGCCGCTGATATTCAACCGCAACCCGCCGTTGGAGTCAGGGGACGACGGCGACGCTCGCTTCGTCGGAGTGTTCCGACTGATTGCCAAGCGAATCGAGCGCGGTCACTGAAAAGTAGTGTGTGCCCGCGCTCGTGATCGTGTAGCGCGCGGTGGTCGCTTGAACAGCCACGCTGTTGTCGTAGACGCCGGGCTGCGCGCCATGGTAGATCATGTAGGTGGTGACGTCGGGCGCCGCGCTCGGCAGCCATTCGAGTTCGATGTGGCGCGGACTCGCTAGCGGACCGCCGGGATTTTGTGGCTCCTCGGGTTTTGCTCCACTGCCCCCGCAGGCCGTGAGTATCGCCAAGGCGCCAATGCCCAAGATGGAGTGCAACCGATACATGTTCATCGAGAATCGAAGCCCAATTGGGTGTGGCGAGTCTGAGTCAGGTCCGCGCTCGTCTGTGAAACGGATTGAAACCGGCGCTCGATCGAAGGTAAAGGACAGAAGGCGCGGGTCATGTGGGATTACCCAGGGGCGTCGGCTGCATCGCTGGGCTTGAAAGACCCAACAGCGTCGACACGGTCACGGCCTCCAGCCCCAGGGCACGGGCCGATTGCAGCAGCTGACCCACCAACGCGGCGCTGTGCACAAACTTGTCGTGGAGCAAAACGATGTCGCCCGCCCTGAGCGGCCGAGCCGCGAATTCCGCCATGCACGCCTCGGCGCTGTCCGGCGCATAGTCCTCGGGGTCCCGATTCCAGTAGGCGATCCGCACGCGACGTTTCGAGCAGTAACGCAGAACAGAGGCGTTGATGATCCCCTTCGGAGGTCGAACCAGGTGCGGCACGACGATGCGGGCGCCGTCCGAAGCCCGCAGAGCGAAGGCACGATCGAATTCATCGGCAATCGCGGCGAAACCGATGGTTGCGAATTCGGCGTGGGTCATCGAATGGTTGCCGATCTCGTGCCCGCGCCGTCGCATCTCGGCGGTGATGCGCGGATGCTCGCGCAACCGCTCGCCG
>JANOLA010000310.1:0-2416 GCA_031419535.1 Burkholderiales bacterium
GTGATCGAGCGCCGCGAGCGATTCGCGCGCGTGGTTCGCGTCGGGGTCCGACATCGCCGGGTTCTCGCCCATCACATACATGCCGCGAATCGTTCCCTTCTTGATCGCGTGCATCACTTCGACGACGGTCAGGCCGGGCTGATCGTCCAGCGTTCCGGCTTCAAGCTTCCACGCGGCCTCGAAGCGCGCGCGCACCGGTGCTTCGACGACGCGCTGGTAGTCGGGCAACATCATCGGAATCAGACCCGCGTCCGACGCGCCTTGCACATTGTTCTGGCCGCGCAAGGGGTGCAGGCCGGTGCCGGGCCGGCCGATCTGGCCCGTCATCAGCGACAGCGCAATCAGGCAGCGCGCGTTGTCGGTGCCGTGCACATGCTGGCTGATGCCCATGCCCCACAGAATCATCGAGGCCTTCGACGTCGCGTACAGCCGTGCCACATAGCGCAGCGTCGCGGCGTCGATGCCGCAAATCGGCGCCATCAGCTCGGGCGTGTAGCCCTCGACGTTTTTGCGCAGTTCCTCATAGCCGATGGTGCGGCTGGCGATGAACTTTTCATCGACCAGGCCTTCCGTGACGATCACGTTCATCATCGCGTTGAGCATCGCTACGTCGGTGTCGGGCTTGAACTGCAGGAAGCGGTGCGCGATCCGCGACAGCTCGGAGCGCCTCGGGTCGAGCACGATCAGCTTGGTGCCGGCCTTCGCCGCGTTCTTCATCCAGGTGGCGGCAACGGGGTGGTTCACCGTCGGATTGGCGCCGATCAGGAACACGACTTCGGCCTGCATCACGTCCATCACGGGGTTGCTCACTGCACCCGAGCCGATGCCCTCCAACAGCGCGACGACGGACGACGCATGGCACAGCCGCGTGCAGTGATCGACGTTGTTGCTGCCGAAACCCGTGCGCACGAGTTTCTGGAACAGGTAGGCCTCTTCATTGCTGCCCTTGGCCGAGCCGAAACCGGCGAGCGATCTTTTGCCGTGTTGATCGCGAATCGCCTTGAGTTTGCCGCCGGCGAATTCGAGCGCTTCTTCCCAGCTCGCTTCGCGGAACACGTCCATGACACGGTCAGGGTCCATCACGAAGTCGCCACGCTTGGGTGGTGCGTCTTTGCGGCGAATCAACGGTTTGGTGAGGCGCTGCGGGTGGTGCGCGTAGTCAAACCCGTAGCGCCCCTTGACGCACAAGCGCCCATGGTTCGCCGGGCCGTCGCGGCCTTCGACAAACAGAATCTTGTCGTCCTTGACGTTGTAGGTGAGTTGGCAACCGACACCGCAGTACGGGCACACCGACTCGACCTGCCGGTCAGGCACCGCCAGCGCCGCGTCACGCGCCGGCATCAGCGCGCCCGTCGGGCAGGCCTGCACGCATTCACCGCAAGCCACGCAGGTCGACGCGCCCATCGCATCGTCCATGTCGAACACGATCTTCGCGCCTTCGCCGCGAAACGCGAGGCAGATCACGTCGTTCACCTGCTCGTCGCGACAGGCGCGCAGGCAGCGGGTGCATTGGATGCACGCATCCAAATTCACGGCGATCGCGGGGTGCGATAAATCCGGCGCCACTTGCGCGCGGGCTTCGAAGCGGGGCTTGCCGACGCCGAGCTTGGTGGCCCAGTCATCGACTTCGTTGTGGCGTGTGAACGCTTTTTCCGGCATGTCGGCGAGCAGCAGTTCGAGCACGAGCTTTTGCGACTTCACCGCGCGTTCGCTGTCAGTCGTGACCACCATGCCAGACGTCGGCGCGCGGCAGCAAGACGGCGCGAGCACACGCTCTGCGCCGATCTCTACGACGCAGGCGCGGCAGTTACCCACCTGCTCCAGCCCCTGCTTGTAGCAAAGGTGCGGAATCTCCACGCCTTCGCGCTTGGCGATCTCGATCAAGTTCTCGCTGGCGCGGCCCGTGACGTCACGGCCATTGAGCTTGAAGCTGACAGTCGGTGCGTCGAGCGCCGCCGCTTCCTTGCGCGTGATTGCATTCATCTCATTGACTCCACGGCGCTACGCGCGCCACTCGCGACGCACGAAACGCCGCTGCTACTAGCGTGCACGCCACGCCTCACGCCAACTCCTGCGGGAAATACTTGATGACGCAATCAACAGGGTTCGGCGCCGCCTGTCCCAAACCGCAGATCGACGCATCGCGCATCACCGCTGACAAGTCTTCCAGCAGCGCCACGTCCCATTTCGGCTTGGCGATCAGCAGCGGTGATGGTGCTGTCTGACAAGGACACGGCGGTCGCTGCGGCGCGCAACCTGATGCGTTTCTTCGAACACGAGTCATGCGGCCAGTGCACGCCGTGTCGCAACGGCACGGCCAAGGCTTCGCTGCTGATCGCCAAGCCGAAATGGGACGTGGCGCTGCTGGAAGACTTGTCAGCGGTGATGCGCGATGCGTCGATCTGCGGTTTGGGAC
>JANOLA010000311.1:0-6221 GCA_031419535.1 Burkholderiales bacterium
TAGGACGACAGGCCGCCGTTGCTTGGCGCGATTGCTGCGTGCGCATCGCGTGCACCGAGCGTTTCTTGCCGAAAGCGCATCAGCCGCGATTCGGGAAGGCGCCCTTCGAGGAAGGCGCGTGCGTAGACACCCGGCGACGCATGCGGCTGAAAGAACACCAGGTCGCCGTTTTGACCGGCGCGGAAAAAGTGGTTGAAACCAACCTCGAACAGATCGGCGATCGACGCATACGTTGCGATGTGGCCGCCCAGATCGCCGGAGAACTTGTTGCCGCGCACCACCATCGCCAGCGCGTTCCAGCGCACGGCCGCCGACAGCCGAGCTTCGATCTCCAGGTTGCCCGGAAACTGCGGCTGCCGGTCGAGCGAAATGCTGTTCACGTAAGGCGTGTTCAGCACCGCGGGCAGCGGCACCCGCAGACGCCGCGCTTCGTCGAGCAGGCGCCGCAGCACATAGGTGCCGCGCTCGGTGCCGACGTTGCGCACGAGCGTCGCGAAGCCGTCGAGCCATTCGCGGGTTTCGATCGGGTCGGTGTCGGCGGGAATGACGCGCCAGAAAGCGGCGCTGGTCGCCGCAGGAGGGAGGTCGTTGGGGTTCATCGCGTGCGCAGGGTTCGGGTTCTCAGGGTGCGGCGGGCGCACCGCAAACCCTATCATCGGACAAATCGAAGACCCCGAGGCAAGGCGATGGCTGAAGCGATCACGAAGGCGCAGATCAAGAAACTTCCGGTGATCGGCTACGAGGCGGTGCGCGGGCAGTTGCGCAGCGGCGATCTGGTGTTTTGTTCGGGTTCGTACCTGTTCTCCGGGCTGATCCAGCGCTTCACGCGTTCCGTGTGGAGCCACGTCGGCATTGTCTACAAGGACGATCACTTGCAGCGTGTGTTCGTGCTGGAGAGCGAAACCGCGATCGGCGTGCGCTTGGCGCCGGTGTCGAAATACCTGCGCGACTATCACGGCCGCAACCGCCCGTACCGCGGCAACATCGTCGTGGCGCGGGTCCAGCCCGACGTGGACGAAGACGGCATCAAGCGCGCCATCAGCTTTGGCATGGACGAGCTGACCAAGCCTTACGACAACTTCGAGATCCTGCGCATCGCCTTGCGAATCCTGTTGCGCATCAGCCGGCGCCAGCGCGACCGAAAGTACATCTGCTCCGAACTCGTGGAAGAGTGTTTTCGCAAGGCCGGCGTGAGCTTCAAGCTGAGCGACAACTTCATCAGCCCCGACGACATCTGGAAAGACAAGGCTGTGCAAAGTCAGCATCGAATTCTGTGAAGCCCGCCGCATCGACCGTGAGCGCGGTGCCTGTGGTGCGCGGCAACTACGCGAGCCTGTTCACGTTGCCCGCGGCGCAGCAATTGCGCGTGTTCGCCGACATGCGAAGCCTGTACCCCACACGAAGCATCGCTCGCGGCGAGCACGTTCGCGAGCTGAGCACCGGGCCGTCGCTCGACGTGGGCTACATGGCCGATGGCCAGAGCCTGGGCATCGACGACTTCATGCGACGCGGGCGCACCGCCGGCCTGCTGATCCTGCACCACGGCCAGGTCGTGCAGGAGCGCTACGCGCTCGGCCACACGTCGGAGACGCGCTGGATTTCGTTTTCGATGGCCAAGTCGATCACGTCGATCCTGGTCGGCGCCGCGCTGCAAGACGGCTTGATCGGCAGCCTCGACGACCCCGTCACGCGCACAGTACCGCGGCTGCTCGGCAGCGCCTACGACGGCGTGACGCTGCGTCAGGTGCTGCAGATGAGCTCCGGCGTGCACTGGATCGAGACCTACCTCGACCCTCAATCGGACCGGCGCAAAATGCTCGAGTTGCAGGTGCGCGAGCAGCCCGGCCTCGTGATCGACTACCTGCGCACGCTGCCGTGCGCGGCCAACCCCGGCACGCGCTTCAACTACAACACGGCGGAGACGTTTCTGCTCGGCGCGATTCTGCGTGGCGCGATTGCGCGGCCGCTCAGCGATTACCTCTCCGAGAAAATCTGGCGCCCCTGCGGCATGCAGGCCGACGCTTACTGGCAGCTCGAATCGGAAGACGGGCAGGAATTCGCCGGCAGCGGCCTGAGCGCCACCTTGCGCGACTACGCACGCTTCGGCGCGTTCGTGCTGGCCAACGGGGTGGTCGACGGCGTGCGCGTGCTGCCCGTTGGCTGGGTGGCGGAATCGACCCAGGTTGAGGCGGCGTCGATTCACGCGCCGGGCAAACTCGCCGGTTTCGAGCCGCTCGGTTACGGCTATCAGTGGTGGACCTTCCCCGCCACCCACGGCCGGCGTGTGTTCGGCGCCTTGGGCATCTTCGGCCAACAGATCTACATCGACCCCGACGAACAACTGATCATCGTGCTGCACAGCGCCTGGCCCGAGCCGGTGCACGCGCCCAGCCGCAGCGAGAGCTACGTCTTCTTCAACGCCGTGGCTCACGCCGTGCGCGAACGCGCGTGAGGCGAAGCGACAAGCCCTTCTCCCCGGCGAGCGAACGCAATCGCGAGCCGATTCTCGCGGCGCTGCGCGAGCACTACGTCGACGTGCGCAGCGTGCTTGAAATCGGCAGCGGCACCGGCCAGCACGCGGTGCACTTTGCGCAGGCATTGCCGCACCTGAGCTGGCAGTGTTCGGACCGCGCCGAGAACCTGCCCGGCATTCGCCAGTGGCTCGGTGATGCCGAGCTGCCCAATACGCCCGCGCCGATCGAGCTCGACGTGAACGGCCGCTGGCCGAACGCCACGTTCGACGCCGTGTTCACCGCGAACACGCTGCACATCATGGGCTGGAGCGAAGTGCAGCGATTCTTCGAGATGTTGCCGCAGGTGCTGAAGCCGAATGCGCTGCTCACCGTCTACGGCCCGTTCAACCGCAACGGCAGCTTCACGAGCCCGAGCAACGCGAGCTTCGACGCCGACCTGAAACGCGCCGACCCGAAGCGTGGCATTCGCGACTTCGAGGCGGTGAACCGTTTGGCGCAAGCCGCGGGCCTAAGATTGCGCGACGATTGCGCGATGCCGGCGAACAACAGTTGCATCACCTGGCAGCGCCACCCGCAGGAGCGAAGTCACCCATGAATCTGCAGCAGCTTGTCGAACCCGACCGCGTCCACAAACGCGTCTACACCGACCCGGAAATCTTCGACCTGGAAATGGAGCGCATCTGGGAGCGCACCTGGGTCTACTGCGGCCACGAGTCGCAGGTCAAGGCGCCGGGCGACTACCACGCGCTGAACATCGGCCGCCAGCCGATGATCATGGTGCGGCACGCCGATGGCGGCGTGCGCGTGCTCTACAACCGCTGCCCGCACCGCGGCGTGCAGATCGTGGGCAACCAGCGCGGCAACACCGGCAGCGCGTTTGTCTGCTCGTACCACGCGTGGAGTTTTCACCTCGACGGCAGCGTGCGCGCGATCCCGCTGGCCAAGGGCTACGAAGGCACGCGCATGAACCGCGACAACCCGGACTGCGCGATGAAGCGCGCCGCGCGCGTGCAGAGCTATCGCGGCTTCGTGTTCGCGAGTTTGGTCGATGAAGGCCCGGGCCTGCTCGAATTCCTCGGCGAAGCGAAGATCGCGTTCGACGACATGTGCGACCGTTCGCCCGTCGGCGAAGTGGAAGTCGTCCCCATCTGCCACCGCGTGATCCAGCAATCGAACTGGAAGTTCTTCATGGAGAACCAGCTCGACGCGCTGCACCCCTCGGTGACGCACCAGTCCACCGGCATTTCGGCCGGGCGCGTGGAGAAGCGCATCAAGGCCGAAACCGGCGCCGCGCCGCTCTACTACCACTACCTGTCCACGTTCGCGTCGAGCTTCGAGCTGTGGGACAGCGTGCAGACCATCAACTTCCCGCGCGGCCACGGCATCCTGAAGGCGTACATGGGGCTGCGCCCGCAGGACCCGGACACGCTGGAATACGAAGCGCTGCTGGTGGGCGCCTACGGCAAGGAAAAAACGGAAGAGTACCTGTCGCGCAGCATCCACCATGTGCTCGTGTATCCGTATCTCTCGGTGCAGTCGCCCTTGCAGCAGCTGCGGTGTCTGCGGCCGATTTCGGCGGACAAGACGCTCTCCGAGATCTGGCACTTCCGCCTGAAAGGCGCGCCCGAGGCGATCTACCGCAGAAGCCTGTGGTACTACAACCTCGTCAATTCACCCGCGACGATGATCAACGCCGACGACCTGGAGAACTGGACGAAAGGCCAATGGGGTCTGATGTCCAACGGCGGCGACTGGGTGAGCTTTCACCGCTACTTCGGCGACGACCGGGTTGAAGCCGGCGTCACCTACTCGAACCACGGCACGTCGGAAGCGGTGATGCGCAACCAGTTCGCGGCGTGGACGAAGTACCTGGCAACGTGAAGGGCAGCGCGTCATGAGCACCGCGAAAAACATCCCAAGCGCCGGCCCTGACTTCGAACACCTGCTCGCACAGGACGTGGTAATCGAAGCCGGCAACAGCGCACAGCGCACCGGCGCCCAAGCCGTCGAGCCCGACCATTCACCGCGCGCGCCGCAGGCCGGCGCCTCAACTGCCGCAGCCGCATTGCCGCAGTCAGGCTTGCTGGCCGCGGGCGCCGACATGCAGCGCGAAGTCGAGCAGTTCCTCTACCGCCAGGCCGAACTGCTGGACGGCAAACACTGGCAGGCGTGGATCGACCTGTTCGACGGCGAAGGCGTGTACTGGATGCCGGTCACGCCCGAGCAAACCGAATGGGAGGGGTCGCCGTCGATCTTTGCCGAAGACAAGCTGATGATGGAAATCCGCAAGGGCCGCGTCTCGCACCCCAACGCCTGGTCACAGGCGCCGATGTGGGAGACGAACCATCTGGTGAGCCACGTCGCGCTCGAATCCGTGACCGCCGGCGAAATCAAGGTTCGCTCGCGCTTTCACATGATGGAGCTGCGGCGCGACACGGTGCGCCACTTCGGCGGGCGCTATCGGCATACGCTGGTGCGGGCGGCGGATGGCGGCTTGCGAATCAAGCTGCAGCGCGTTGACCTGTTCAATGGGCAGGCGCCGTTTGACTATGTGTTGCAGGTTTGGGTGTGAGCAGAGCGCCTGCCGCGAAAACTTCGCCTGACGCGCGCGTCGACATGCTGCTGCGCCGACGCGACATCGCCGCAGGCCGACTCGTGCCGCGAAAGCGCGACGCGCGCGGCGCAGTGCTCCGCCATAGCTGGCTAGGGGCCGCCAGCCCTTTTGGCGAATTCATTGAGTTGCGCCCGCAGCGCCTTGCGCCCGGCACTGTTCGTCGCGCGCCAGGCCTGCAGCGCGACCGCCAGAAACTGTTGTTCTGCCACCGAGACACCTGTCGGCGCGCGTTCCTCATCCAGCCAACCCAACGGCCTGGCGCAGTGCTGCTCGACCTGCCGCGCGAGCTTGTCGCCGATCGGCCGTGATGACTTGATCTGGCTCCACATGCTGGGTGAGATTTCCAGGCTCGCGGCAAACGTCTGTTCGAGCCCCTTGGGTGCTTCGCCTGCGGCGAGGGCCTTTTCGGCAAAGGCCTGGAACAGCGCCAGCGCGTTCTGTCGTCGTGTGACGGTGATGTTGGACACGTGGTGTGTGCAGGAAGCAACGCGTTCGTGCGCCGCGGGTGCGCCATTGTGGCAGGGGGTTGACGGCAGCGTAAAGACTCTTTACAGTGCGCCACTTCGCTCGAACGAGCATGGTTTTCAGTCAAGATTTTTCAGGAAAGCAGCCGCGTGAAATCCAATCGCACCCTCGCAACGCTCGGCACCGCTCAGGGACGGGTCGCGCTCAACCGTACCTCGGCGATGCTGCCTTGGGGCGCGTGCGGCACGGCGATGCAACTGTCGTTCGCGACGAGCTGTTTGCCGCTTGATGGACACGAGGATCGAGTGCACCCGGGGGAGGGAAGCGCGTAGGCGCGACCTTCCAACTCTGTTCGCAGAGGCCCGGGTCTGATGAGGACCCGGGCCTTTTTGTTTTCTGCTTTCTGTTCCCAATCGGCTTGCGCATCGGCGCATGCCGGCGATCGTTGGATCGCACGGCCGCGAACGCGGTTGCTCTTTAACAACTTGCCGCGAGACGACTTCGGTACTGGCCGGGGTTTGTTTCGCATTCGTTTGCCAAGCGCGGCCTCGTCCGCAAGGACCGGCCGCGCTTGCGCGAACCACTTCGGGTGTGCCCATGCACTCCGCTGCCGCATGCCAAGGTGTTGGCGGCACGGGATGTGCGCGGCCCCAGGCCGAGGCCACGTG
>JANOLA010000312.1:0-3005 GCA_031419535.1 Burkholderiales bacterium
GCCCGCCACCGATTCGTTGTTCTTCATCGAGCCCGCCGCATGGTTCGTGGTCAGCGCCGGTGGGCGCGACGCATTGACCCTCAATTTGCTGGAATCCGCGCCGGCGCACACCCCTTGTGTCGTCATTGATCTGGACGCCAGCGCCATCGGCCCGGCGTGTGCGCCAGAACCGGCGCTCGCCATTTGCGAGGACTTTGAAGACGAGGCGCAGTGCGCTGCCGCTCAGGTACTGTGCCACTTGGAGCGGGGGTGCCGGCCGGTCGCGCTGGTGGCGCAAGACCGGATTCTGGTTCGACGCGTGCGCGCCCTGCTGGAACGCGACTCGATTTCGATTCGCGATGAAACCGGCTGGAAGCTTTCCACCACACGCGCGGCCGCACGCGTCATGACATTGCTGCGCGCGGCGCAACCCGGCGGATCGACAGACGGGCTGCTCGACTGGATCAAGACGGGAACCCATTGGCCGGGGGTTGATGACGTCGACGCGGCCGCCGGTTCGCTTGAAGCGTCGTGCCGGCAGGCCGGTCTGTCGCGCATCGTCTCGCTGCCCGGTGCCAAACTCGACCCAGACAGCCGGCGCCTCGCGCGTTTGGCAATCGCTTGTCTGGAGCGCCTTGCCGGCGGTGGAGAGAGACCGCTGAAAAACTGGCTCGGCGGCCTCAGCGCCGCGCTGGCAGAGTGCGGCGCGCTGCCGGCACTGAACAACGACGATGCCGGCCGGCAAGTCATCTCCAAGCTCGGGCTGACGGGCCCCGCATTGGCCGGTGAACACCGCGTCTGGGCGGCGGCCGGGCATGTGGTCTTGACGCTCGTTGAGTTCACACGTTGGGTCGACGCCGCCCTGGAGTCCGGCAGCTTTGTTCCCGCGTCAGTGCGGGCCGAATTGGCCGATGTGATCATTGCACCGCTGGTGCAGACGATGCTTCGACCGCTCGGGGCGATCGTTTTCCCGGGCACGGACGACACCCGGCTCGGTGCGGCAAGCCCGATGCATCCGCTGCTCAGCGACGCGCAGGCTGTGGCACTCGGCCTGGAGGGAGTGCAGCAGCGGCGCGATACCGAACGGCTACGCATGGCCCAACTGCTGTGCGGCGCGAGATTGACGTTGTTGCGGCGCCGCCAAGACGACGAGCAACTCTTGTCGAACAGCCCGTTGGTCGAGCAATGGGCCGCTTCGCTGAAGGCGCAGGGTCGCACCTTCGCCCAGTGGCTCGACCCCCGAACCGAGCAGGTTCTGCAACGCCACCCCATCGAGCGTCGCGGGCCGAGTGTCGCGGCGATGCTGCCGCAACGCTTGTCGGCGAGTTCCTTCGAGGCCTTGCGTGAGTGCCCGTACCGATTCTTCGCCAAGGTCGTGCTGCACCTGCGCGAGCGCGACGAACTCGAGCGCGATCTCGAGAAACGCGACTATGGCAATTGGCTGCACCTCGTGCTGCACCGCTTTCACACGCAACGAGCCGAGGCGGCGTCACCGGCCGTTGAAATTGAGCGGCTGATGTCCACGGCACAGGCCTGCCAGAACGAAGCCGAGCTCGACGACGACGAGTTCTTGCCCTACGCCGCGTCGTTCAAGTCGCTCGCACCGCGCTACGTCGAGTGGCTGCACGCGCGCGAACGGGAAGGGCAGCGCTGGGCCCACGGCGAGTACGAGGTGATCCGTGCGCACGAGGCGCTGCAAGGCGTGGAGCTGCTGGGCAAGATCGATCGGATCGACACGATCGGCAGCGAGGCGTCTTCGCAAACGGTACTGATCGACTACAAGACCGGCAACGCGCAAGCGCTGAGAAACAAAGTGCGCGAGCCGTTCGAAGACACACAACTGGCGTTTTACGCGGCCTTGCTGCCGGAGAACCCGTCGCGCCCGCCGCGAGCGTTTTATCTGGCGCTCGACACTCGCAAGGGCGTTGAGCCGATCGAACACCGCGGTGTCGCCGAATCGGCACGTGCGCTGATCGACGGCCTGGCCTGCGAGTTTGTGCAATTGCGCGCCGGCGCGCGCCTGCACCCGCTGGGCGAGGGCGCTGCTTGCGAGTACTGCGAAGCGCGCGGCCTGTGCCGGCGCGACCATTGGGCAAGCCCGGCGGTTGCGCCAGCATGAGCCCGCCGGGCCGCCCCAAGGGCGAATACCGGAGTGCGAAGCACGAAGGCACTCCAGTGAGTGGGCCCGCCTACCGAGCCGACGGCGAATCGGTCAGCCGCGAACAGTTCTACCGACTCGCGTGCGACCCAGCCCGAAGCTGCGTCGTCGAAGCCTGTGCCGGAGCCGGCAAGACCTGGATCCTGGTCTCGCGCATCCTGCGCGCGCTGCTCGACGGCGCGCGGCCCCAGGAAGTGCTGGCGATCACGTTCACGCGCAAGGCCGCGAGCGAAATGCAGCAGCGCTTGAACGAGTGGCTGCTTGATTTCTCCGACCCGGCGCTCACGCTGCACCAGCGCGCCGAGGAATTGGTCCAACGTGGCGTCGCCCCCTTGAGCGCGGCGCGGCTCGCGCCCGAGTTGGCGGGGTTGCACGCCCGCCTGCTGAACGAGGTTCGCGGCGTGCAAGTGCAGACGTTTCACGCCTGGTTCGCGCAGCTGTTGCGCTCAGCGCCCAGCGAATTGCTCGACGCGCTGGGCTTGCAACGCGATGTGGAGTTGATCGAAACGATCGACGAGCACCGCAGCGCGGTGTGGAGGCGCTTTCACGCCGCCGTGCGCGAAGACGCCAGCTGCCGCGCCGATTTCGAGGCGCTGTGCGCGCGCCGCGGCCGCACCCGCCTGCGCGAGTGGTTAGAGGCGGCCCTCGAGCGGCGCATCGAGATAGAGCGCGCCGACCAGGCGGGCACCCTCGAGACCAGCGTCGTCAGCGCGGCGCAGGTGTGGCCCGAACTCGCGCCCGGCCAACACCCAGCGCAGACACTGAATGCCCCGACCTGGCGGTTCTCGCTGCAAGCGTTGGCCGCTGATCTGGCGCGTGGCGGCGCCCGTGCCCAGGGCGCTGCGCAGCGCCTGGCGCAGGCCATGGA
>JANOLA010000313.1:0-1501 GCA_031419535.1 Burkholderiales bacterium
TCCATGGCCTCGCGCCAGGCCGCATGCCGATCAACCGCGGTGCGCCAGACTACGTGCAGCCATTGTGCCCATGCAATGGCCGACAGCGCTTGAACCGACTGGGCGTCCAAAGCCAGCGCCTCGCGCCCCAGCCGGAGTGCCTCGTTGCGTGCGGCCACATCTGACTTCTGTTGACTTTCAGCGGCGAGCGCAGACGCGTGCACAGCGAGTTCATAGGCCGTCAAATTGCCCGGCCTGCGCCGCGAACGCAGCGTTTCGGCGGCGTCGACCTGCGGTGCGATGGCGCCCACGATGCATTCGGTGACTTCCTCCTGCACCGCGAAGATATCTTCGAGCACGCGGTCGTACTTCTCGGCCCAGATATGGCTGCCGGTCAGCGTGTCGATCAACTGCGCCGTCACCCGGATGCGGTTGGCGGCCTTGCGGATGCTGCCCTCCAGCACATAGCGCACGCCGAGTTCCTTGCCAACCTGCTTGACGTCGACCGCCTTGCCCTTGTAGGTGAAGGACGAATTGCGTGCGATGACGAAGAGCGACTGGAAGCGCGACAGCTCGGTGATGATGTCTTCGCTGATGCCGTCGGTGAAGTATTCCTGCTCCGGGTCGCCGCTCATATTGCTGAATGGCAAGACGGCAATCGAGGGCTTGTCGGGAAGCGAGAGGTCGATCCCGCCGGCCGCGGGCGCGGGTTTGGCCGCCGCATCGCCGGCAGCACGAACTGCGAACGCCCGCACCGGGTGCGCGATGTTCTTGACTGTCTGCTCCCCCTTGTCCTCGAATGCCGCGGCGACCTTGCCGCGCACCGCAGTGCGAACGGATTCCGAAACCGTGACGCCGCCCGGGTCGGCAAGAGCCTCAAGGCGCGCGGCAATGTTCACGCCGTCGCCGTAGATCGTGCCGTCGTCCTTCTCGAGGATCTCGCCAAGGTGAACGCCAATCCGGAATCGCATGCGCCGATCCTCCGCCACATCGTTTGACGCCACTTTGAGTTCTTGCTGAATCGCCAGCGCCGCGGTCACCGCGCCCGTCGCCAGCTCGAATACGGAAAGCACCGAGTCCCCGGCCATGTCGATGACGCGGCCGTGGTTTGCCTCGATCTGCCTGCGAAATACCGCGCGCGCGGCGTCGAGCGCTGCCACGGTCGCCCCTTCATCGGCGGCCATGAGGCGCGAGTAACCCGCCGCGTCTGCGGCAAGAATCGCCACCAATCGCTTTTTGTGGTCGGTCTCGCTCACCTGATTCAGCCCCTCCGCGGATGGTGTCGCCCGGGCATATTACTCCGGCGAGATCAGAAATCTGGCTACGACCGCTACAGTATCGGCGCCTTGCGGTGGAAGTCGGTCGCGCCCTGGTAGGCG
The DNA here is from genome assembly GCA_031419535.1 of Burkholderiales bacterium. Classification (GTDB taxonomy): domain Bacteria; phylum Pseudomonadota; class Gammaproteobacteria; order Burkholderiales; family Burkholderiaceae_C; genus JAEMQF01. The sequence goes on from JANOLA010000313.1 coordinate 1,359, forward strand.
TGCCCGAGCGCCAACAGCGTCGCCTCGTCGAAGGGTCGGCCGAGCAGCTGCATGCCGATCGGCATTCCCGCCTTCGTGAAGCCCGCCTGCACCGACAGGATTGGCACGCCGAGGAAGTTGCCGGGGCGTGTCAGGCGCGTGAG
>JANOLA010000314.1:0-14671 GCA_031419535.1 Burkholderiales bacterium
AGCCGAGCCACCCGCGGCCAGCACGCGTTCGAGTTCGCCCACCGACACGATGTCGAAGCCGCAACCCAGGCGCGCGAAGGTCTGCAGCACCGCGAGGTTGGAGTTCGCCTTCATCGCGTAGCAAATCAGGTGATCGCGGCCCTGCAGCGCGACCTGATAGGCGCGGTGCGCCTGCTCCATCGCGGCGCGCGAGTAGACGTAGAGCGGCGAGCCGAAGCGCTGCGCGAGACTGCTCAGCGAGCACTGTTCGACACAGAGTTCGCCTTGGCGGTAGGCGACGTGCGGCGCCCCGGGCAAGTTCATCGGCTCGGTGCCGGCGACGCTACTGCCGATGCCGCGGCTGCGGCCGATGAGGCCGATGAGGCCGGCTCTGCCTTGGGCAAGCTGAGCGGACCTTTCTGCCCGCATGCCCCCACGCCGAGCAACGGGGCGCAGCACAGTGCGAGCGTCAGGGGCTTGCGGCCGACGCGCCACCACGCCCTCGGTGACGCGGATAAACTCGTTCGGCTACTTTTCATCGAAAAGATTCTAATGGCGATGACCGATTCAACCGATCCCACCAAGCTCAGCGACGCCGAGTATCAGCGCCTGAGTTCGGCGCTGCTGAGCGCGGTCGAAGCGGCGCTGGACGCTTGGCTGCAAGCCGATGTGATCGACATCGACAGTGCGCGCACCGGCGGCATGCTGGAGATGAGTTTCCCGAACGCGAGCAAGATCGTCGTCAACACCCAGCCGCCGCTGCACGAAATCTGGCTCGCGGCGCGCTCCGGCGGGCACCACTTCAAGTACCGCAGCGGCGCGTGGCGCGACACCAAGGACGGGCGCGAATTCTTCGAGGCGCTGTCGGCCTGCGCGAGCGAACAGGCCGGGATCAAACTGCGCATTGCCGCGCCGCGCTGATCAGCGGCGGAACAGATCGAGGATGCCTTTGCGCTCTTCTTCCTGAGGGGCAGGCGCGGTGCTTTCTTCGAGACCCAGGCTGCTCACGCCTTCGCCGAGTGCGTATTCGTTGAAGTACCACTCGCTGTTGACGTTCACGACCCCGGCTGGCGCGGTGGGTTCTTCAACGGCAACGCCTTTCAGGGCGTGCCCCATGTAGTCGATCCACACCGGCAGTGCCAGGCCACCGCCGGTCTCGCGCGAACCCAGTTTGCGCGGCGTGTCGTAGCCGATCCAGACGACAGCGACGACGGAGCGCTGCCAGCCCGCGAACCAGGCGTCTTGCGAGTCGTTCGTCGTGCCGGTCTTGCCGTAAATGTCGCGGCGCTTGAGCTTGACCTGTGCGTCGGCGGCGGTTCCGGCGCGCGTCACTTCTTGCAGCAGGCTGGTCATCACAAACGCGTTGCGCGCGCTGAGCGTTCGTGAGGATTCGTCCAACGCGGTGGGAATGGCTTCGCTCAAGACCCGTCCCTTGGTGTCGGTGATCTTGCCGATCAAGCTGGGGTTGACTCGGTAGCCGCCGTTGGCGAACACCGAGTAGGCGCTCGCCATCTGCATCGGCGTCACCGATCCGGCGCCGAGCGCCATCGTCAGGTAGGCGGGGTGCCGATCGGGCTCGAAGCCGAAACGTGTCAGCCAGTTGCGCGCATAGGCGGGGCCGATGGCTTGCAGGATGCGGATCGAGATCATGTTCTTCGACTTCGCTACGCCGCGGCGCAGCGACATCGGGCCGTCGAACCCGCCGTCGTAGTTTTTCGGCTCCCAGGGCTGGCTGCCGGTGGCGTCGGCGTCGAAGAACAGCGGCCCGTCGTTGACCACGGTGGCCGGCGTGAAGCCCTGCTCGAGCGCAGCCGAGTAGATGAACGGCTTGAAGCTCGAGCCCGGTTGGCGCCAGGCCTGCGTGACGTGATTGAACTTGCTCTTCGCGAAATCGAAACCGCCGACCATCGCGCGCACGGCGCCGGTGCGCGGGTCGAGCGAGATGAAGGCTCCTTCGACTTCAGGCAGCTGGGTGATCGTCCATTCGCTCTTGCCGGGCGGCCCGGCCTGCGCGACGCGGATCACCGCGCCACGCCGAAGCCTGACCTTGGGGCTGGACTTGTCGGACAAGCCCGATGCCGCAGGCTTCAGGCCTTCGCCGGCGATCGTCACCGACTCGCCGCTTTGCAGCATCGCCACCACTTTCTTGGGGTTCGCTTCCAGAACGACCGCGGCCTTCAATTCGTCGTTGTCGGGGTGGTCCAGCAAGACTTCGGCCACCCGGGCGTCGATTTCGCGGGGGTCGGTGGGCAGGTCGGTGTAGGCCTGCGGCCCCCGGTACACCTGGCGCCGCTCGTAGTCCATGACGCCCTTGCGCAAGGCGCGGTAGGCCACGTTCTGGTCCGCCGAATTGAGCGTGAGGTAGACGTTCAGGCCGCGCGTATAGGCCTCGTCGCCGTACTGGCCGAAGATGAGCTGGCGCGCGACCTCGGCCACATGTTCGGCATGCGCCGGCAGCTCTGACGGCCGCCGGTAGCGCAGAACCTGGGCCTTGGCGGTCTCTTGCTGTGCGGCGTCGATGAAGCCGTTGACTTCCATGCGGTCGATGATGTGCTGCTGGCGCTCCTTGGCGCGCTTGGGGTTGGTGATCGGGTTGTAGGCCGACGGTGCCTTGGGCAGGCCGGCGAGCATCGCGGCTTCGGCGATGCTGATGTCCGCGAGCGGCTTGCCGAAATAGATGTCGCTCGCCGAGGCGAAGCCGTAGGCACGCTGGCCGAGGTAGATCTGGTTCATGTAGACCTCGAGAATCTGCTCCTTGTTGAGCAGGCTCTCGATTTTCAGCGCGAGCAAGATCTCGTAGATCTTTCGTGTGAACGTCTTCTCCGTCGACAGATAGAAGTTGCGCGCCAACTGCATCGTGATCGTCGAGGCGCCCTGGCTGCGCGAATCGCCCACGTTGGCCAGGCCCGCGCGCAGCACACCCTTGTAGTCCACGCCGCCGTGCTGGAAGAACCGGGCGTCCTCGATCGCAAGCACCGCATCTTTCATCACTTGCGGGATCTGCCCGATCGGCATGAAATTGCGGCGCTCTTCGCCGAACTCCGCAAGCAAGGCCCCATCGGCCGAGAAGATGCGCATCGGCAGTTTCGGCCGGTAGTCGGTGAGGCCACCGATCTCGGGAAGGTTGGGATACGCCACGCACAAGGCGATCGCCGCGAGCAGCGCAACGCACGCCACTGCGGCTGTGCCGAGCCCAAGCACGGCCGCAACGATCTTCACCATCCAACGGGCCCACGTCGGCAGCGAGGCCAAGCGTCGTTGCATGCTGGTAGGTTCGGTGGGCTGTCGGGCCACCCGCTCGGTATCGCTCACTGGTGTACCTTCGTGCTCCGCACTCCGGTATGAGCCCCTCGGGCGGCCGGGCGGGCTCATGGGGGTCCGGGATCGGTGGCGCATTATAGGAACGTCAATATGGCCCCTTGACCTGGCTTGCGCGCGCCATATTCACGCGGGTGGGGCTTCGCATGGATGGCCAATCCGGGCCTTTTGACCGCGGCCCATTTCAAGTCCGCAAACGCCTTGCCGATATCGGGTTCGCTGGGACCTGCAGGTTCTCCCACCGGCACGGCAAGTGGTGTGAGATTTGCAACGGCAGGGGCCCCGCAAGGGCGAAAACTTCTTTGTTTGTCAAAGGCTTTACTGCTAGCATTGAAGTGACTTATTAACAGTCCGACACCCATTCAAGGGGTTGGCAAGAGGGGCACCGTGAGCTTCATAGACGCGTTAATGGGCCGCAAATTCCCGCCAATGATCGGCTTGGACATCAGCTCGTCGAGCGTCAAGTTGGTCGAGCTGGGGCAGTCGGCGTCGGGCGAGTATGTTCTGGAGCGTTTCGGCGCCGAGAGCTTCGAGAAGGGCTGGATCGCCGACGGCCAAATCGAAAAGTTCGATGAAGTGGCCGACGCCGTGAAGCGTGTCGTCACCAAGAGCGGAACCAAGACACGCCAAGTGGTCCTGGCGATGCCGCAGTCGGCGGTGATCACGAAGAAGATCATGCTGCCCGCTGGCCTTCGCGAAGAAGAACTCGAGATCCAGGTCGAGTCCGAGGCCAACCAATACATTCCGTTCTCGCTCGACGAGGTCAGCCTCGATTTCTGCGTGCTCGGTCCGAGCCCGACGTCGGTGGGTGACGTCGAAGTGCTGATCGCCGCGTCGCGCAAGGACCGGGTGCAGGACCGTCAGGGCCTCGCCGAAGCCGCGGGCTTGAAGCCGGTGGTGCTCGACATCGAATCTCACGCGTCGCGCATGGCAATGGGGCGGGTGGTCGCGGGTTTGCCGAACGAAGGCAAGGATGCGCTGGTCGCGCTTTTCGAAATCGGCGCCGATACCACGAGCCTCAAGGTGCTTCGCGACGATGAAATGCTGTACGACCGAGACCAGGCCTTCGGCGGATCGCAACTCACGCAGCTGATTTCGCGCCAGTATGGTTTTTCGTACGAAGAGGCCGAGCAGAAGAAGCTCGCTGCCGATTTGCCCGAGGACTATGAAACCACCCTGCTCGCGCCATTTGTCGACAGCCTGTCGCAAGAAATTGGGCGCGCCTTGCAATACTTCTTTACCAGCACGCCGCACCACAAGGTGCACTATGTGATGCTCGCCGGCGGCACGGCCACGCTGCCGGGGCTGAAGGACCGGGTCACCGAGTTGACCGGTTTCGCCTCGATGGTCGTGAACCCATTCGAGAACATGAAACTCGGCTCAGCGATCCGTGAGAGCAAGTTGCGCCGCGAGGCACCTTCTTATCTCACGGCTTGCGGACTGGCGATGCGGAGGTTCTTGCAGTGATTCTGATCAACCTACTGCCGCACCGTGAAGAAAAGCGCAAGCGAAAAAAGATCGCGTTCTTCGCCGGCATCGGCGTCTCGGCGGCCGCCGGCCTCGCCGCGGTCGGACTGTGGTACGGCGTCTTGGAGCACTTGACGACGGTGCAGAACGATCGCAATGCGTTCCTGAGCGCCGAGATCAAGAAGCTCGAAGTGCAGATCAAGGACATCGCGACGCTGAAGGCGGAAATCGACTCCCTGATCGCGAGGCAAAAGGCGGTCGAGGACCTCCAGGCCGATCGCAACCTGCCGGTGCACCTGCTCAACGAATTAGTGAAGCAGACGCCCGAAGGCATCTACTTCACGACCGTCAAGCAAGACGGCCGCGTGCTCAGCGTCAACGGGATCGCCCAGACCCAGGAGCGAATCTCCGAATTCTTGCGCAATACCGCGAACAACTCTGAGTGGCTGGTTCGGCCGGAACTGGTGGAAAGCAAGGCGGCGAATGTGGTCACCGCCAACCGCGAACAGAAGCGCTTGTTCGATTTCACGATGCGCGTCAACGTCAAACGGCCGCAAGACACCCCGGCGGTCGCACCGGCAGCGCCCGCGCGTGCCGCCAGCGCACCAGTAGCAAAGAAAGCCTGAACACGCCATGGCGACCAAGGCAAAAATCAATGTGGACCTGAACTCCGTCCTCGGAGACGCAGCCGCGCAGTTTCGTGGCCTCAATACCCGTGAACCGGGGCAATGGCCGGCGCTGCCCAAAGTTGTCGCATGGTTGCTGGTGGCGGTGGCGATGATGGTGGCGGGCTGGCTGACCTTGTTGGCCGGGGTGCAAGAGGGGCTTGACGCCGAGCGCGCCAAGGAGCCGGCACTCAAGACCGACTACCGAGCCAAGCTGGGTCAGGCTGTGAACCTGAGCGAACTGCGCAAGCAAAAGCTTCAGGTCGAGGAATACGTGACGCAGCTGGAGAAACAGCTGCCCGGCAAGGCCGAGATGGACGCCTTGCTGTCCGACATCAACCAGGCGGGCCTCGGCCGTGGCCTGCAGTTCGAGCTGTTTCGCCCTGGCCAGGTGGTCGTGAAGGACTACTACGCCGAGTTGCCAATCGGGATTCGCGTCTCCGGCAGGTATCACGACCTCGGCGCGTTCGCTGCGGACATCGCGAACCTGTCGCGCATCGTCACCTTGCACAACTTGAGCATCGTCGGCGTGCGCGAGGCGGCAGGCCAAGCCTCAGGAATGCTGGCGATGGACGCGACCGCGCGCACTTACCGATACCTCGACTCGAACGAACTCGATGAGATCAAGCGCGCGGCGGCGGCGCGCAACAAGCCAGGGGCGAAGAAGTGAACGGCATCTCCCTGAGCGCTTGGCGCGCGGTTGTGGTCTGTGGTGCGGCGCTTGCCGTCGCCGGTTGCAGCGGCGAGCAAGAAGAACTCGCGCAATGGATGGAACAGCAGCGGCGCGAAGTCAAGCCCAACGTGACACCGCTTTTGGCGCCGAAGAAATTCAATCCACAGGCCTACTCGGCGCTGACCAGCGTCGAGCCGTTCAGCACCCAGAAATTGACGGTTGCGCTGAAGCATGAATCGCGGCAACCGAATTCGCTGCTGGCATCCGAAATCAACCGACGCCGTGAGCCGCTCGAGGCCTACCCCTTGGACAGCATGACGATGGTGGGCAGCGTCGTGCGAACCGGCCGCCCCTACGCCTTGCTGAAAGTGGACAACCTGCTCTACCAAGTGAAGCAGGGAGACTATCTGGGCCAGAACTACGGAAAGATCGTCAAGATTTCCGAAACCGATGTCTCGCTGCGAGAAATCGTTCAAGACGCCGCGGGGGAGTGGATTGAACGAACGAGCGCCCTCCAGCTGCAGGAGAAGACTCGATGAAAAACAAAGGGATCATGATGATGCTAAGCAAGTTGCGCACACAGGCCCTGGCGCTGACGTTGCTTGTCGGCATGCCGGCGTGGGTGGCGGCGCAAAACGCGATTCAGTCGATCAGCAGCACGCAACAGGCGGGCAGCGAGGTGGTCCGGATCGAGCTCTCCGAGCCCCTGGCCGCGGTGCCCACCGGTTTCACTATTCAGGCGCCGCCGCGCATCGCGATCGACTTGCCCGGCGTGGGCAACGCGTTGGGGCGGTCCAGCATCGAAATCAATCAGGGCAACCTGCGCTCTGTGAACGTTGCGCAGGCGGGAGAGAGAACCCGCCTGGTCTTGAACCTTCGGCAGGCCTCGAACTACAAGGCTCAACTCGAAGGCAAGGTGCTGATCCTCGTGCTCGACGCGGCAGTTGCCCCCGCAACCGCGGCGGCTGCACCGGCAGGTGCGGCTCCCGGGGCGACGACGACGCGTTTCGCGGAACCTCTGAACACGAGCGCGCAGGCGTTGAAAGACATCGATTTCCGGCGCGGGGCCGACGGTGCGGGCCGCGTCGTCGTCGACCTTCCGAGCAACCAAGTCGGCGTCGACATTCGGCAGCAGGGGCAGACCCTTGTCGTGGAGTTCCTCAAGTCGACGCTGCCGGACGCCTTGAAACGCCGTCTCGACGTGACCGACTTCGGCACGCCTGTGCAATTCGTTTCCAGTGTGCAGAGCGGTGATCGCGTGCGAATGACCGTTGAACCCAAGGGGGCCTGGGAGCACAGCGCGTACCAGAGCGACAACCAGTTCGTGCTCGAGGTTCGCACTCGAAAAATCGACCCGAACAAGTTGACGCAAGGCCCGGGTTACGCGGGCGAAAAGCTGTCCTTGAACTTCCAGAACATCGAAGTTCGCGCGCTGCTGCAAGTGATCGCCGATTTCACGAACTTCAACGTCGTCACGAGCGACACCGTCACCGGCAACGTGACGCTGCGCCTGAAAGACGTGCCGTGGGACCAGGCGCTGGACATCATTCTGCAGGCCAAGGGCCTGGGCTTGCGCAAGTCCGGCAACGTGATCTGGATCGCGCCGAAAGACGAACTGGCGACGAAGGAAAAGCTCGATCTCGAGTCGCGTGCGCAAATCACATCGCTCGAACCGGTACGCACGCAGTCGTTCCAGTTGAACTACACGAAGGCGGAAGAAGTGGCCAAGGCCCTGACCGGCGGTAGCGCCGTGGGTGGGACTGGTGGAGCATCGGCTCGGCTGTTGTCGAATCGAGGCAGTGCCTTGTTCGAGACGCGCACGAACCAGTTGTTCGTGACCGATGTTCCGTCGAAGCTCGAGGAAGTTCAGGCGCTCATTTCGAAGATCGACATTCCGGTTCGGCAGGTGCTGATCGAGGCACGCATCGTCGAAGCCTCCGACTCTTTCGGCCGCTCTCTGGGCGTGAAGCTCGGCGGCGCGGATGTGCGCGGGACACTGGGCCAGGGAGCGCCCGGCCTGGCAATTGGTGGCGGCAACCGAATCATCGGGGGCGGCAATATCAACGCAGTGGGTGCGCAGACTTTGCAGCCCGGTGCGACGTCGAGTTTCGCGGATACGCAGTTTGTCAATCTGCCGGCGTCAAGCCAGAACAGCTTCAGCCCCGCCACGTTCGCGGTATCGCTTTTCGGTTCCGCGGCGAATCGATTCCTCAACCTCGAAATTTCCGCCCTCGAGGCCGACGGAAAGGGCAAGATCGTTTCCAGCCCTCGCGTGATTACCGCAGATCAGGTGAAGGCCTTGATCGAGCAGGGCGAGGAGTTGCCGTATCAGACGGCGACATCGAGCGGTGCGACGGCGCTGCAATTCCGCAAGGCCAATCTCAAACTCGAGGTCACGCCGCAGATCACGCCGGAAGGCAACGTGATCCTCGATGTCGACGTCACGAAAGACAGCGTGGGTCGGGTCACCGCAGCGGGCTTCGCGATCGACACCAAACATGTGAAGACGCAAGTCCTGGTCGAGAGTGGAGGCACCGTCGTGATCGGTGGCATCTTCGAACAGCGCGAGCGCGAAGACGTGACGCAGGTTCCCTTCCTCGGTGATATTCCGTTTCTCGGCAACCTTTTCAAGACGCGCACCAAGAGCACGAACAAGACGGAGCTGCTGATTTTTCTCACGCCGAAGGTCTTGAACGACAAGGCTGTTGCGCGCTAAAGACGCGCTGGTCGTCGAAACTGGAATGAATGTTCGGGGAGTGGGTGCGATGAGAAAAGTCAAGCTTTCGGGCCTGCTTTTGGCCGGCGTGTTGATGGTGGGTTGCGGTGGCGCGAGCGGTCCGTCTCCCTACGACGGCGGCGGCACGGGTGGTGGCGGCACCGGTACGGGTGGAGGCGGCACCGGCGCGACTGCGTCGATGGCAGTGACACTCTCGACGACGACAGTAACCGCTGCCACGCCCGCGACAGTCACTGCCACACTGCGAGATTCGACCGGCAATGTGGTTTCGGGGCAGGTCGTGACTTTTAGCGTGACTGGTGGTCTCGGCCAAGTCAGTCCAACCAGTGCATTGACCAATGCAGCCGGCCAGGCGGTGGCCACGCTGTCTCCTACCTCGCTTAGCGCAATAGGCGCAGGGGAAGTGACCGCCTCCGGGTCTGTCAATGGCGTTGCTGTTTCCGCCAGACAAGGTTTTTCACTGACCGCAACGTCGGTGACCATTTCAAGCTTCCAGAACGGTTTGGCCCCTGGAGCCTCCTTGAGCGCGTATGGTCGCGCCACGCTGACTGCGACGCTCGCTGGAACAGTCGCGGGTGCGTCCGTTACTGTGAACGTCAGCTCGGCGTGCGTCACAGCAGGTAAGGCCAGACTCGCTGCATCGTCGGTTTCCACTACAACGGGTACTGCGGTTTTCACCTACGACGACCTCGGCTGTGGTGCCGGCGGCAACCCTACCGATTCCTTGCAGGCATCCGTAACCGGCACCGCGTCGACGAGTCCCCTGACCATCCCTTTGTCCTCGCCGGCGGTCAGCAGCGTCACCTTCGTATCGGCCACGCCAGAGAAGATTTTCCTGAAAGGCTCCGGCTTCGTTGAGCAGTCGATCGTGGCGTTCAGAGTCGTTGACGGCTCAGGAAATGGCGTGCCCGGGCAAAGCGGTTCGATGGTCGCGACCACCTACACCGGCGGGTTGACTCTGGATGGGCTAGACACACCAATAGTCAAGAACACCGATTCAAATGGCAACGTAACCGTGCTCGTCAACTCGGGCACCGTACCGACTCCAGTTCGAGTGCGCGCAACGACCCAGATCACGGCCACCTCCAGCATTTCGACGTCGTCGAGCGCTCTGTCGATCAGCGTGGGCTTGCCTACTCAAAGCGCTTTCTCGCTTTCGCAGAGAACGCTCAACATCGAGGGGTTCGACCTCGACGGAACCACGAACACCTACACCATCATCGCTTCCGACCGCATGAGCAATCCCGTTCCGGACGGTACCTCTATCAATTTTGTCGCCGAAGGCGGGCAGATCACGACTTCCAGCCAGATCGCACTCTCGGCGCAGGGTATCGCCAGCGCAACCGTCAACTATGTTTCAGCGAGTCCAAAGCCTGCGGACGGCCGCATTACGGTGGTGGCGTATGCGCTCGGAGAGGAGTCGTTTGTCGATACCAATGGCAACAACGTCTTCGACTCCGGTGAGTCGTTCCAGGATTTGGGTGACGTCTTTGTGTCGCGTACCTTCATTGCTTCGGGTGCGTTCGACCCGAATGATCAGCGCATACCTCAAACCTTGTCTCGCCCTCCCGCAACGTGCGTGAATGTTTCAACGGCGACACCCGCAGGGGCGCAACTGGCGTTGAGTCAATTCGTGCCTTCGGCGCCGACTGACGCTGTAGGCAGCCGGTGCGATGGCGATTGGGGTCAGGCCATTGTTCGCCGGGCTGCGGAAACCGTTTTGTCGACATCCAGCAGCGATCCCGTCTGGGGCAATTTCGTTCCCGCACTCAATGGTGGATCGATCCCATTGAGAAACACGGCAGGGTCGAACACGACGGCGAATTACTTCCGCGTTGGCGGATCAGACGTGTCAGGTAGTGGAATCAGAGGATCACTGACCTTCATCGTTCGCGATACGAACCCGGTTAGATTGAATCCGGTCGCTGCAGGAACAGTGATCACCGTTGATGGTACGACCGGGCTGACGGTGAGAGTCACGGGTGGAAGTCCCGTGATCAATACGACCATCGCGACGTCGGCCTCCATTTCGTACGAATTCGCTGCGACCGCAACGGATGGCACGGTGACGCTGCATATCAGGGCGCCGAGTGGACTGACTACCGACGTTCCGTTCCGCATTTGTACGGGTGCGTGCCCCTGATATCACTCGTAGGCATGCCCGGTGGTGGCAAGTCCACCGTCGGGCGCCACCTCGCGCGCCATCTGAATCTGCGCTTCTTCGACGCCGACGCTGAAATCGAACAGCGCATCGGTTGCCCGATCCGCGTATTTTTCGAGCACGAAGGCGAAGCGCGGTTTCGCGACATCGAGCAGGAAGTGATCGCCGACCTCGTCGGTCGCTCGAACGCTGTATTGGCCACAGGCGGCGGCACGGTGATCCGAGAGGCAAACCGGCGGGCCCTTCGCGAGCGAACGACAGTCGTCTATCTGCGCTCGACGCCTGAAGAGCTGTTTCGGCGCCTGCGCCACGATACGCACCGGCCGATGCTGCAGGTTCCCGACCCTTTGCGCAAGTTGCGAGACCTGTTCGCCGAGCGTGACCCGCTTTACCGATCGACAGCGCACTTCGTCATTGAAACCGGGCGCCCCTCGGTGCACGCGCTCGTCAACATGGTGCTGATGCAACTCGAATTGGCGGGCATTGCGCCTATGGCAGGCGCGAAGGGCGACACCTCGGCGAACGTGCCCGATCCGAAGGGGCTTTTGGGGTAGAAGCCCTTTTTCAATCTGCATTGGAGGCGGGGCAGGGCGAATGCGGGCGCGCCTAAACTTCAGGCATGAACTCTTTGGCCGAACCGACAGCGCGTGTCCCCATCGATCTCGGCCCGCGCAGCTACGACATCTTGATCGGCAGCGGTTTGCTCGACGCGCCAGCCACTTGGGCAGGCCTGCCCGATGCGACGACGGCAGTGATCGTCACCGACACGAACGTTGCACGCCTTTATGCGGGGCGATTGAAAGCGGCGCTGTCGCTCAGATACCCGAAAACGACGCTGATCGAATTGCCCGCCGGCGAGGCCCACAAGGATTGGGCCGCGATGAACTCGATCTTCGACGCGCTGCTCGGCTCAGGCTGCGACCGCAAGACGATGTTGTTCGCGCTCGGCGGCGGTGTGATCGGCGATGTGACCGGGTTCGCCGCGGCGTGCTACATGCGCGGCATCTCGTATGTGCAGGTTCCAACCACCTTGCTGGCGCAAGTGGACTCTTCGGTCGGCGGCAAGACCGCGATCAACCATGCGCTGGGCAAGAACATGATCGGCGCGTTCTACCAGCCGCTGAGGGTCGTTGCCGACATCGATACCTTGAGCTCGCTGCCCACGCGCGAAGTGGCCGCAGGTTTGGCCGAGGTCATCAAGTACGCGCCGATCGCCGACGCCGGCTTCTTGGACTGGCTCGAGGATCACCTCGACGAACTGCTCGCGCTCGACGCATCGGCCCTTCAAGCGGCGGTTCGGCGCTCATGCGAAGTCAAGGCGTCTGTCGTCGGCCGCGACGAGCGTGAAGAAGGGCTGCGGGCCATTCTCAATTTCGGCCACACCTTTGGCCATGCAATCGAAACCGGCCTCGGCCACGGCCAGTGGCTGCACGGTGAGGCGGTGGGCTGCGGCATGGTGATGGCAGCCGACCTTTCGGCGCGGCTCGGGTTGATCGACGCGGGCTACGCGCTGCGGCTGAAGGCCATCATTGCTGCCGCGGGTTTGCCGGTCAGGGGCCCAGCACTGGGGACGGGCCGCTACCTCGAATTGATGCGCCTGGACAAGAAGGCGCATGGCGGGGAAATTCGCTTCGTCGTGCTCGAAGCGCCCGGCCGCGCAGGTGTGCGCGCCGCGCCGGAAAGCTTGGTGGCGCAGGTGATCGAGGCGAATTCAGACTGAGCCTGAACGCCAAGGCGACCGGACTGCCCCGAAGTCGGGCAACGATTCGCCCAGGCAAATGATCCGCCCATGGCCCGATTGCCACGCCTTTGCATCGCCGGTGAGACGCATCTCCTGATCCAGAGGGTGCGGGGTGATGAACCCGCCCTGGGTCAGGGATCGGACTGCGACGCCTACCTTGCGAGCTTGCGCGAGGCCTGGCTGGCTGCGGGTGTCGCCGTTCACGCTTATGCCGTGATGCCGACGCAAGTCCGTCTCTTGGCCACACCCACCGGTACTTCCGCGCTGGGCACGATGCTGCAGGCAGCCGGTCGGCGTTTCGTTCCCGGGTACAACCGGCGTCAGGGCCGGCGCGGGCCGCTGTGGACGGGGAGGTTCCATGGCACGGTGATCGAGGCCGAGCGCCTTTTCGTCGAGTGTCTGCGTTTCGTCGAGGCGGCTCCGGTGCAGCTGGGGCTGGTCGAGCATGCCGAGCTGTGGCGCTGGTCGAGCGCGGCGCACCACGCCGGCCAGGGCCTCGCACCAGGTATCACCGAGCACCGTTGCTACTGGTCCCTGGGCAACACCCCGTTCGAACGCGAAGCGCAGTACCGGCGCCTGCTCGGAGCCCCGCTGGACGCCGAACGCCAATCCATCATCGAACGGGCGGCATTGCAAGGCTGGGCGTTGGGGTCGCCTGAGTTCGTCGCCGCCATGGCTCCCACTGCGAAGCGGCGGCTTGAGCCGCTTCGTCCGGGCCGACCGGCGCTAGGAAGGAAGCGCCAAGACAAGAAATGATATGTCCCCAAATATGAATGAACAGATCTACGCGAGATATATTCAGGGACAGAACACTCGATATTTCCCTTGAACGTTTTGTTGCGCCGCAGTATTCTTTCCGCGCTCGATTCCTTGTTCATCGGAGAACGTTCATGTCTCAACCCTTTGACGCAGCTGCCGCCTCGCACGAGGAAATCGCGTTAGCCAGCCGCGCCGGGCTGTACGACCCGGCGAATGAACATGACGCTTGTGGTGTCGGGTTCGTCGCGCAGATCAAGGGGAGCAAGAGTCACGGCATCGTCACGCAGGGATTGAAGATCCTCGAAAACCTCGATCATCGCGGCGCAGTGGGCGCCGACAAACTGATGGGAGACGGTGCTGGGATCCTGATCCAGATCCCGGACGAATACTTCCGAACCGAGATGGCGGCGCAGGGGGTTCGGCTTCCGGCACCAGGCGAATACGGCGTCGGCATGATCTTCCTGCCCAAGGAACACGCCTCGCGCCTGGCCTGCGTACAAGAACTCGAACGCGCCGTGAAGGCCGAGGGCCAGGTGCTGCTCGGTTGGCGTGACGTTCCGGTCGATGCTGAGTTGCCGATGTCGCCGACGGTGCGGGCCAAGGAACCGGTGATGCGTCAGGTCTTCATCGGCCGAGGCCCAGATGTGATCGTGCCCGATGCACTGGAACGTAAGCTCTACGTGATTCGCAAGACGGCGTCGAGCGCGATCCAGGCGCTCAAGCTCACGCACAGCCGCGAGTACTACGTGCCCAGCATGAGCTGCCGCACCATCATCTACAAGGGTCTACTGCTCGCCGACCAAGTGGGCAAGTATTTCAAGGACTTGGCCGACCCGCGTGTGGTTTCGGCGCTGGCGCTGGTGCATCAACGCTTTTCAACGAACACGTTTCCCGAATGGCCGCTCGCGCACCCTTACCGCATGGTGGCGCACAACGGCGAAATCAACACCGTCAAAGGCAACTTCAACTGGATGCGCGCGCGCGAAGGCGTGATGAAGTCACCCGTGCTCGGCGACGACCTGAAGAAGCTCTACCCCATCAGCTTCGAAGGCCAGAGCGATACAGCCACCTTCGACAACGCACTCGAGCTGCTGACGATGAGCGGTTACCCGCTCGCCCAGGCGATGATGATGATGATTCCCGAAGCGTGGGAGCAGCACACGACGATGGA
>JANOLA010000315.1:0-12723 GCA_031419535.1 Burkholderiales bacterium
CAACTGCGGCGCACCTGGTACTGGCCGCAGGCGCACAACGACGTGATCCAGAAGCTGCTGCGCAAGGCGCGCAAGGGCACGCGGGTCGTGTTCATTCCGGGCAACCACGACGAGTTCGCGCGCCGCTACGTTGAGCACCACTTCGGCGGCATCGAAGTCGCGGAAGACTGGATGCATGTCACGGCCGACGGCCGGCGCCTGTGGATCACCCACGGCGACCTGTTCGACGGCGTGATCCAGCGCGCCGCCTGGCTCGCCCATGTGGGCGATTCGCTCTACGAGTTCACGCTGGTGCTGAACCGCCACTTCAACACGCTGCGCGCCCGGCTCGGCATGCCGTACTGGAGCCTGTCGAAGTACCTCAAGTTGAAGGTCAAGCGCGCGGTGAGTTACGTCAGCGACTTCGAGTGTGCGGTGGCGCGTGAGGCGCGCCGGCGCGGCGCCGACGGCGTGGTCTGCGGCCACATCCACCACGCCGAGTTGCGTTTGATCGACGGCACGCTGTACTGCAACGACGGCGACTGGGTAGAAAGCCTGACCGCACTCGTCGAGCACGCCGACGGCCGGCTCGAGATCGTCGACTGGAGCAAGCGCGACGCCGACGCTCCGGCCACGCCTACCGGGGCACCCGCGCTCGTCACCGAGCCCATCGCGACGCTTCAACTCTCGTGACGCCGCTGGGCCGCTGCGCGCGCGGCCACAATGTGCGGCGCCGAGGCCGAGCAAAAATGGGCTCCCTCTCCCCGGTACTCGGGGGAGAGGGTTGGGGTGAGGGGCTGGCGCGTGACCCAACTGAACATGGTCGCAAATCAGTAAACGCGATGAAAGAAATCGAACTGCGGTTCCAGATACCTGCCGCGCTCGGTGACGCCGTCGAAGCGGCGGTCGCCACCGCGAGCGCCAAGCGCACGCGTCTTCGTGCCACCTACTTCGACACGCCGCAGCGCCGGCTCGCGGGCGCGGGCCTGGCGCTGCGCGTGCGCAAAGAGGGCCGGCGCTGGGTGCAGACGCTGAAGAGCGGCGGCCCGCACGCGTTCGCACGCTTCGAGCACAACGTGGCGCTGGCGCACGGCGTGGCCAGCGGCCCCTCGACGGCGCCGCTGCCCGACCCCGCGCTGCACGCCGGCACCGAAGGCGGCCGCGCGCTGGCGCGGGCGCTGGCGGTGCGCAAGGGGGAGCAGCCGGAAGCGCTCGAGGCGCTGTTTCGCACCGACATCCGGCGCTGCCATCGGGTGCTGCGAATCGCCGGCGGCAGCGTCGAACTCGCCTGCGACCGTGGCTTCATCAATTCAGGCGAGCGGGCGGCGCCGATCTGCGAGCTGGAAATCGAATTGCTGCGCGGCTCATCCTTGGCCGTGATTGAAGCGGCGCGCCGCTGGGTCTCGCGCTTCGCCCTGTGGCTCGAAGTGCGCAGCAAGGCCGAGCGCGGCGCCCGGCTGGCGATGTGGAATGCGGCGCCCTCAGGTGCGGAGCCCGCAGTCCCTGCGCAGCGCGCGGCGGCGCTGCGGTTTGAGCGCGGCATCGGCGTCGACGCGGCGTTTCGCGCGGTCGTCGGCAACTGCTTGGAGCAGATCCTGCCCAATGCGAGTGAACTGGCCAGCAGCACCCATGCGCAAGAGCACGTGCACCAACTGCGCGTTGGCTTGCGGCGCCTGCGCACGGCGTTGCGCTTGTTCGACGGATGGGCCACCCAGATCAACCCGGTGTGGACCACGACGCTGGCCGAAATCTTCACGCTGCTCGGCGGCACGCGCGATCGCGACGCACTCGGCGCGGAAGTGATACCGGCCCTGCGCAGCGCCGGCGCGCCATGGGTCGAGCTTCCCGCACCCGTCGACGCGGCCGATCCCGTCTTGGTGGCCCGAAGCGGCCGCTTCACGCAGACCATGCTCGACCTGCTCGACCTGTCAGCCCTGGCGGACCGCGCCGACGAGCAGGAACCGACTGCCGACGCGAAGGACTTCGCCACGCTGGCCCGCGAACGCCTGGCGCTTTGGCACCGCGAGGTGAGGCGCGATGCGAAGCGGTTCGACACGCTGGACGACGCGGCGCGGCATCGCCTGCGCCGGCGCGTGAAGCGGCTGCGCTATGCGGCCGAGTTCGCGGCGCCGCTGTTCGACACCAAAGCGGTGGCGCGTTTCCTGAAACAGCTCGAGCCGGTGCAAGAGTGCCTGGGCCGCGGCAATGACGTGAACGTCGCGCTCGCGCTGTTTCGAAGCCAGGTCGAAACCGTGCCCGCCGCCTGGTTCGCCGTCGGCCGGCTGACGGCGTGGCGCGAAGACTTGCTCGAAGAGAGCGCCGCCGTGCTGAAGGAATTTCGCCACGCCGGGCCGTTCTGGGAACGCCGCCGGTAGTGCGGATCTGCGCGCAGCGCAGGGAGCGGCGGTGCCGCGCGAAGCGCCGGGTGGCGACGGTCCTGCGCGCAGCGCAGGGTCGCCGCAGCGCCCGAGCCAGTCGTCATGCCGGCAGATGCAGCAGCGCACGCCCCATGCGGATGTTCGACCCCGTCGCGATGCCCTCGCACAGGCGAAAGCCGCGCGGAGCGAACACGATGATCGTCGAGCCATGCTCGAACCAGCCGATCGCCTCACCCTTGGCGAACGCCTGTCGACACGAGATCTCGTGCGGCCCGCGGTAGCGCAGGTGCAACAGCACGTCCAGAAAGTGCAGCCGGATGCTCGCCACCAGGATCGCCGCCACCGGCACCAGCGCGATCGGCTGGCCGCCGTTTGACAGCCGGGCGCGCAGCACGGCGCGCTCGTTGCGGCAGAACAGGCGCTGCACCCGGGCCAGCGCGATCGGGTTCACGTTCCAGGTGTCGCCGCTGAGATAGGTGAGGTGCTGCACCTCGATGTCGTGCGGCGCGTGGAAGCGGTGGTACATGCTCGACGTGAGGCGCAGCGTCACGTAGACACCGTCGGCGAACGGCGCGATGTCCTGCGTCGGCCCGAACAGGTCACGCAACTCGTACGGAAAGCCCTTCGCCTGGAACAACTGACCCGCCACCACCTCGCCGCAGGCGCCGACGATCGCGTCGCACGGGCTGGCGAGCACGTTCGGGTCTGCATCCACCTCGCGCGCCCCCGGCACCAGCTCGCGCGTGAAGCACTCGTGCAGGCTCGCGAAGCGCTGCTGCTTCGCGTCGCTCAGGTCCAGGTCGGTAAAGAGCCGCCACAGCGCGATCGACGCGCGGCACACGAGCGGGTTTCGAATCTTGCTGAACCAGCCCATGAAACGCGTCAGCGCGGCACGCGGAACCCGATTCGTGAGCAGGAAATTCAGGTCTTCCTGCATGAAGACATTGCGCAGTTTTGCGATCGTCATAGGCCTGTCAATTCAAACTGTTAAACACCATGGCGCACATCGAACACGACATCGAACGCCAAACCGAACGCCACACCGAAACTCACATCAAACATCGCCATGGACGAATCCCTTGCTCTGTCTGCCCTCGCGCTCGGCGCGCTCGCCTGGACGTGGCCGCGCGCGAAGCGCCGGCTCGAACTGTCGCGCGCCAAGCACCGGTCGCTCGCCGGGCACTCGCGCATCGCCAAGGCGATCGCGTCGCTGATCCCCGGCTACGCGTACGACGAAGAGCGCTTCTTCGGCTCGGACGGCGCCCCGCCCGACGTTCTGAAGCGGCGCCGCGCCGGTTTTGCGCAACTCGCCGCGCTCTACGCGCAGCGCTATCCGAAAAGCGCGCGGATGACGGCGCAGGCGCGCGAGGGCATTGCCGACTTGCAGTTCACCGGCAGCTACCGCGTGCCGTTCCAGTACAGCCCGTACCTGCGCGAGCACTTGAAGACGGGCAGCTTTCTCAGCGGATCGTCGGGCGTCACGGTGACGGATTTGGACGGCAACGTGTTCCACGACCTCACCGGTTCGTACGGCGTGAACGTGTTCGGCTACGACTTCTACAAGGAATGCATCGCCGAAGGCGCCGCGAAAGTGGCCGAACTCGGCCCGGTGCTCGGTGCCTACCACCCTTGTGTGCTGGACAACGTGCAAAGGCTGAAGGCAATCTCCGGCCTGGACGAAGTGTCGTTCCACATGTCGGGCACCGAAGCCGTGATGCAGGCGGTGCGGTTGGCGCGCTACCACACGAAGCGCACGCATCTTGTGCGCTTTTGCGGCGCGTACCACGGCTGGTGGGAAGACGTTCAGCCCGGGCCCGGCAACCCGCTGCCGCCGCGCGAGACCTACACGCTGAAGGAGATGGACCCGAAGTCGCTG
This sequence comes from Burkholderiales bacterium, assembly GCA_031419535.1. Classification (GTDB taxonomy): domain Bacteria; phylum Pseudomonadota; class Gammaproteobacteria; order Burkholderiales; family Burkholderiaceae_C; genus JAEMQF01. The sequence goes on from JANOLA010000315.1 coordinate 4,234, forward strand.
CGCGTGCTGAACAACCGCGGCGACATCGCCTGCGTGCTGATCAACCCGCTGCAAGCGCTGCACCCGAACAGCGGCGCGCCGGGAGATTCGTCGCTCGTCGACAGCGGCCGCAAAGCCGGTTTCGACCGCGCTGCGTACACCGCGTGGCTGCGCGAGCTGCGCGAGGTGTGCACGGCGCGCGGCATCGTGCTGATCTTCGACGAGGTTTTCGTCGGCTTTCGCCTCAGCGCCGGCGGCGCGCAAGAGTACTTCGGCGTTCGCGCCGACATGGTGACCTATGGCAAGACGCTCGGCGGCGGCCTGCCGGTGGGCGTGGTGTGCGGCAAGCACGCGCTGATGAAGCGCTTTCGCGAAGACCGGCCGGCCGACATCTGCTTCGCGCGCGGCACGTTCAATTCGCACCCGTATGTGATGGGCGCGATGAACGCATTTCTGCGGCGCCTGGACACACCCGAAGTGAAGGCGCTGTACGAAGGTGTGGACGAACGCTGGAATGAACGCGCCCAGGCTTTCAACCTGGCGCTGCGCGACGCGGGCGTGCCGGTGCAGGTGGCGAACCTGTCGTCGATCTGGACCGTGCTGTACACCAGCCCGTCGCGCTACAACTGGATGCTGCAGTTCTACCTGCGCGCGCAGGGCCTGGCGCTGAGCTGGGTGGGCACCGGGCGCCTGATCTTCAGCCTGAACTACGGCGACGCGGAGTTCGCCGAGGTGACGCACAAGTTCGTCGCCGCGGCGCGTGCGATGCAGGGTGACGGTTGGTGGTGGGGCGACCCGGCGCAGACGAATCGCTCGATCCGCCGCGGTATTCTTCAGGAGATGCTGCGCCACCGGTTCTGAAAGGCTGAGGAGTTCTTGCTCCCTCTCCCTCTGGGAGAGGGCTGGGGTGAGGGTTGCGCCGCTCACGAATGGCGCACATGCGCCATCGGGTCGATCAGCTCGCCGCGCAACAGGTGCAGCGGCGCCTTGTGGTACAGCAGGATGTCGTGAAACGGGTCGGTGACGATCTTCGTCGCCCACACCAGGCCGGTCATCAGGCTCATCTGAACCCACAACTGCAGCACCCGAAACACCAGCCCACCCACGCCGAGCGCGAGCCAGGCGATGCCCACGTCGTGCACCAAGCCCATGAAGCTGGTGGCCGGCTCGATCAGCCCGAACAGCGACGGCTCGAACCAGAGCACGCCGGGGATCAGCACCCACACCGCCAACAGCACGATCTTGCGGCGGATGTTGTAGCCGACCTTGATTTCTTCCTTGGTTTCGTCGCTGAGCTGGTTCACCTCGTCGTAGCCGCGCGGCTCGAAGAAGAAGTGGCCGGCCTGGCGGCTCGTCATCGACACGCACCAGGCCAGCACCGCTGCGAGTGCCGGGTCGACGAACAGCAGACCGTAGGCGATCACGAAGCTGATGGCGCTCAGCAGATGCAGGCTCTGGTTGATGCGGCTGTGGTGATACAGGCGGTGGTCGTCCCAGCGCTGGAGGGCGAGCATTTGCGCGAAGGATTGCCCGGACGACTGCCCGGAAGATCTCGCATGACTCCTTGGCATTGAAGCTTTCACGGTGCACCTCGTTCAGGGTCGACAACGCGCACCCCGGGGCCCGGCGTGCATGCCGGCGATGTTGCCAGCGCTGCGTGAAAGCGGCGTGACAACGGGCCCCAAAACGCAGGCAGGCGTGGGCTGCCCCGCGGCTGGCGCAGACCGGGTAGATGGGGGCGAAATGGGGGCTACCGGCACCGCCACAAAGTCACGCGTTCGCGTGATGCCGCCGAACTGTCATCGTGCTGTCGCGATCGGTGGGCACGATGGGCCGAATGCAAAGCGCTGAATCGGAAGGCCTCGCTATCGACACGATCGGCAGCCACCCCGCCGCACGCGGGCTGCGCGTCGCGGTCGTCACCGAAACCTATCCGCCCGAGGTGAACGGTGTCGCGCTCACGGTGCGGGCCATCGTCGAAGGCCTGCAGCGCCGCGATCATGACGTGCAGTTGGTTCGGCCCCGGCAGCATGCCCTTGACACCGCGCACATCGGGGCGCGCTTTCACGAAGTGCTGCTGCAAGGCTTGCCGATTCCGCGCTATTCGAACTTGCGCATGGGCGTACCGTGCAAAGGCGCGCTGCTGCGGCAGTGGTCGGTGCGCCGTCCCGACGTGGTGCACATCGCGACCGAAGGGCCACTCGGTTGGTCGGCGTTGCGCGCAGCGCTGCAGTTGAAGTTGCCGCTGAGTTCGGACTTTCGCACCAACTTCCACGCCTACAGCGAGCATTACGGCATCGGCTGGCTGCGCCGGCCGATCATGGCCTACCTGCGCAAGTTCCACAACGACACGCACTGCACGATGGTGCCCACCGACGCCCTGCGGCGCGATCTCGAGAGCAACGGCTTTCGAAACCTGTGCGTCGTGGCGCGCGGCGTCGACACGCAGCGCTTCGGGCCCCTGTGGCGCAGCGATGTGCTGCGCCGCGAATGGGGCGCAGGTCCGGACGATCTGGTGATTGCGTGCGTCGGCCGGCTCGCGCCGGAAAAGAATCTGGGCCTGATGATCGAGGCGTTCGAAGCGATCGTCCGCGCCGGCCTGCGCGCCAAGCTGGTGCTTGTGGGCGATGGGCCGATGCGCGCCGAACTCCAGGCGTGCTGCCCCGGTGCCGTGCTCGCCGGTCAGCGCACCGGGGCCGATCTCGCGGCGCACTACGCCTCCAGCGATCTGTTCCTGTTCCCGAGCCTGACCGAGACCTTCGGCAACGTGACGATGGAAGCGATGGCCAGTGGCCTACCGGTCGTGGCATTCGGCTACGCGGCGGCCGGGCAATTGATCCGCAGCGGCACGAACGGCGTGCTCGCCGCGTGCGGCGACGCCGCGGGTTTGATCAACGCCGCCGTCGATCTGGCCAGGAACGCGGGCCTGCGCCGCCAGCTCGGCGTTGCCGCTCGGCACAGCGCCGTTGAGGCCGGTTGGGACGGCGTGGTGACCCGCTTCGAAGGCGTTCTCGAAAACGCGATCCGGGCGGCAGCGCAAGCCGACGCCGCGCCGTTCGGTGTCGCCGAGCGTCCGGCAGCGTGACAGGCATCGACCTGCGGCGTCCGGATCTGGTCAATGCGCGCAACGGGTGCGCCGAGCAGGCGCCGATCAACAGATTCGAGCCAGCCACTGCGCCATGTGCTCGATGCAGGCGCTCACCTTCGGCAGGCGATGCCACTCCTGCAGCATCACGGCGAACATCGGCACCGGCTCGGTCGCGACCTCGTCGGCCAGGACAGGAACGAGTGCGTCGCTTGCAAGCTTGATCGTCGCGCCGAGGCGTTCGCGCGCAATACCGAGCAGGAACACGCAAAGGCCGAAGACGTCGTGCTGTCATCAAGCGGTCACGCCTTGCTCGTGACACTGCGGCTCGCGGTTCAAACTGCCGCGCACGAATCGCGTTGCGCGCACCCCAGCCGGAGACTTTTCATGTTCAGATTTCGATCCACGCGCGCCGCTCGTGTCGCGCGCGTTCTCGCCACGCATGCGCTTAGCGCGCTGATGTTGGGCGCCGCGACCGTGGCGCCGGCCGATGCCGACACCGGTGACGACGACGAGCACGACGGCGGCAGTTACGCGATCGGTCTGTGGGGCGACTTGCCCTACAACGCCGAACAGGCGACGCTGGGCGTGCCGAACCTGATTGCCGACATGAATTCACACCGGCTGAAATTCACCGCGCACGACGGCGACCTCAAGGCCGGCGGCGGCCCCGTGACGTGCGGCGACGCGCTGTACACGCAGGCGCTGGGCTTCTTCAACGCGCTGCGCGCGCCGGCAATCTTCACGCCGGGCGACAACGACTGGACCGATTGCGACCGCCCGGCGAACGGCGCGTTCAATTCGCGCGAACGCCTCGACCACGAGCGCAAGGTGTTCTTCGCCACGCCGTACTCGCTCGGCCAGCACCGGATTCGCCAGCACGTGCAGACCGAGGCGCTCTGCCTGGGCGTGAGCGGCCTCGTGCCGTGGACATCACCGACCTTCTGGAGCGCGATGACGAAGAGGACCGCACGGTCTACAACCTCTTCGTCGTGCAAAACCACAAGGCGAGTGCCGATGCCGAACTCGTCGAAGGCGGACAACTCGTATTGATGGCGCGCCAGGTGTCCAAGCGCGAGCGCCGCGAACGCGACCGCGACTGAATCGGGTTCGCGCCGCGCCGAACGCCGCACGTACCGCAGACGTCCAATGGTCAGCAACGCGCCGAACGCGGACGCCCATTCTTCTGCGATTGAACGCAAACTGGCATCAGAACGCCGCGCTCGCCGCTTCGCGCTGCGTCTGGCGGCGTTCGCGCAGCATCAGAGCGGCCATCGCCACCGCGATGCAACCTCCGAAGGCCGCGAGCAGCGGCACGATCGGCATCTCCAGCGCAACCAGCCCCGCGTACACCGCGAGCATGACGAGGATGCTCGCGTTCTCGTTGAAGCCTTGCACCGCGATCGAACGCCCGGCGCTCAGCCGCGCCTGACCGCGGTGCTGAAGCAAGGCATTGAGCGGCACCACGAGCAGCCCGCCCACGGCGCCGACCAGCACGAGCAACGGCACCGCCAGCGCGAGCTGCGTCGTCGCCGCGGTCACGGGCAAGAGCAGCCCCAGCACGACGCCGGCGGCGAGCATGCGTTTCGCCTGCGCCAGCGGCACCCAGCGCCCCGCCGCACTCGCGCCTCCGATCACACCCAGCGCCACCGCGGCTTGCAGATAGGCGGCGCGGTCCAGCGGCAAGCCCAACGCGTCGGCAGCCCAGCGCAGCACCGCGAACTGCAGCGTCGCGCCCAGGCCCCAGAAGAGCGTCGTCACCGCGAGCGACAGGCCACCGTCGCGGTCGCGCCAAAGGACGAGGTTGGCCTGGCGAAACTCGCGAATCAGCGCGAGCGGGTCGATGCCGCTCGCCGGGTAGCGCACGCCGCTGTCGGGAACGCCTGCGTTCAGCAGCGCGGCCAGCGCGTACACCGACAGCAGCGCGAACAGCGACGCGTTCAATGCACTGTGGCTGAACATCGGCAGCTGCGACAACGCCGCATTGCCCGCCGTCGCCAGCGCGCTGTGCAACAACCACGGACTGACGAGTGCGCCGCCGAGCACCGCGCCGAGCAGGACCGCGCTGACGACGCTGACCTCGATCCAACCGTTGGCCGCGACGAGCCGGTTCGCGCCGACGAGTTCGGTGATGAGCCCGTACTTCGCCGGTGCGTACGCGGCAGCGCCCAGTCCGACCAGCGCCAACGCGGCCACCGGGTGCACGCCGAGCAGCAGCGCCACCGCGCCGAGCACCTTCACACCGTTCATCCACGCCATCAGCCGGGCTTTCGGGAACGCGTCGGCGAGCGGCCCGACAAACGGCGCGAGCACCACATAGGACACCGTGTAGCCGAGCTTGAGGAGCGGCGCCCACCACAGCGGCAGCGCGCGCTCCTGCAAACACGCGATCGTGACGATCAGCAAGGCGTTGTCGGCGAGCGCCGAGGCAAACTGGGCCGAGATCAGCAGGTAAAAGCCGGCCGGCATGCGCGCGGGTCGACTCACGGCAAGGATGCCCGGCCCGCGCGTGGCTCGCAGGCGGCCGTGAACAACGACGTATACTGTTTATACGGTATACGCTGTTCTGAAAGGGAAACCATGGCCACATCGAAATCCGCGTCAGCCCCCGCAGCGAAGAAACCCGGCGCCACCGCCAAGCGCAAGGCAGTCCCTGCCAAACCCAGCGCCAAGCCCGCCGCACCGAAGCCGGCCGCCGCGAAAAAACCTGCCGGCGAGCCGAAGCTCAAGGCCAAGTTGATCCGCGACAGCTTCACCTTCCCCAAGGCCGAGTACGCGGTGCTCGAAGCGCTGAAGGATCGCGGGTTGAGCCTGGCCCGGCAAGTGAAGAAGAGCGAGCTGGTTCGTGCCGGCATCGGCGCGCTGAAGGCGATGAACGACCAAGCCTTTCTCGACGCGCTCAATTCCGTGCCGAGCCTAAAGACCGGGCGCCCGAAGCACGCATAGCTCGCCGGCCAGCCGCCGGCGGAATTCATCAGGCCGCCACCACCTGCAAGCGCGGCTCGGCACGCTCGTGCTTTGCGCCGGCCCCGAGCCGGCCGATGCCGTGGTACTCGAAGCCGAGCGAACGCAGCAGCTCGGGGTCGTACAGGTTGCGCCCGTCAAACAGCACCGGCGTGCGCAGCGCGGCGCGCAGGGCGGTGAGGTCGGGGCTGCGGAACTCGCGCCACTCGGTCACGACCAGCAGCGCCGAAGCGCCGGCCGCCGCCGCGTAGGGGTTGTCGACAAGCTCGAAGCCACGGGCCTCGGGCATCAGGGCCGCGGCCTTGGGCATCGCCGCCGGGTCGAAGGCGCGCACCCGTGCGCCACGGCTCAGCAGCGCGTCGATGATCGCCAGGCTCGGCGCCTCGCGCATGTCGTCGGTGTCGGGCTTGAACGCCAGGCCCCACAGCGCGAAAGTGTGGCCACGCAGGTCCTCGCCGAAGCGCGCGGCGACGCGCTCGGCCAGCGCCGCCATCTCGTTCATGAAACTGATGCGCGTGGCGAGCATCGCGTTGGCGACGTACTTGGTGAGCTCGGCGCTGCGCACGTCCATCAGCAACAGCCGGTCGCGGTTGCGCAGAAAGGGCGAATAGAGGGCGCGCATCAAGAGCGTGGCCTGTTCGTCGTCGGCGCCGATGACGATGCGGTCCGGCCGCATGAAGTCTTCGATCGCCGCGCCTTCCTTCAGGAACTCGGGGTTCGAGACCACCGCGAACGGCAGCACCGTGCCGCGCCGGTGCAGCTCGGCGGCGATCGTCGCACGCACCTTGTCCGCCGTGCCCACCGGCACCGTGCTCTTGTCGACCACGACCTTGTAGTCGCGCATGTGGCGGCCGATGCTCGCCGCGGCGGCAAGCACATGGTCCAGGTCGGCCGAGCCGTCTTCGGCCGGCGGCGTGCCCACCGCGATGAAAACGATGGTGCCGTCGGCGACCGCGCTCGCGGCGTCGGTCGTGAAATGCAATCGCCCGGCGGCGGCGTTGCGCAGCACGAGTTCGCTCAGGCCGGGTTCGTGGATCGGGATCTCGCCGCGGTTCAGGCCGGCGACACGCTCGCTGTCGATGTCCACGCAGGCGACGCTGTTGCCCATTTCAGCCATGCACGCCGAGGTGACCAGGCCGACGTAGCCGGCACCGAATACGCAGACTTTCATGGGGACTCCCTGTTCGACGCGGCGCATCGCGGTCGAGCGCGCCGCTGCGGATCATCGCGATGCTGCGTGACCGAGGCGTGAAGACTTCTCGACAGTTGCGTGACAGGAAGCGGCGGCGGAGCAACGCAGCGCGTGGCCGCGTGGTTGGGGCAAGAGGGACGAGGCGGCTCGCCCCAGTCGCCAACCTACCCTAAGCTCAAGCCGGCTGCGCCGCCAGCCGCCGGCTCGGCACCGGGGCGTGCACGAGCGCGATGCTGAGCCAGACCGCGACGCTGAAGTAGAGCGACATCCACGCCACCTCACCCTTCCAGTCTTCCCAACTGTGCGAGACGACGCGGCGCAGCGCGACGTCGAGCACGCCCTGCTCCAGGCTCAGGTAGCTGCGGCCGGCCGCTTCGTCGGCAAGCCAGCGGCTCCAGTACATCGGCACGTCGACGAGGAACATGAACGCCACGTAGGCCACGCCGGCCACGCACCAGGCGGCGAGCAGCGGGCGCAGCGTGGCGGCGCAGCGCGGCCAGATCGCCACCAGGCTCGCGACCAGCAGCGCCGCGCTCAGACCCCACAGCGACTCTTCGACCACATGGCCCAGGTTCGACGTGGTGAGCACCGAGTACCAGGAGAACGTTTCGGCGATGGCGATCAGCGGCAGCATCACCCAGGCGGTGCTTCGGCCGATTTCGCTGCCGGTGGCGCGTGACGCCTCGCGCAGCATCAGCGACCATTGCGCCACGAAACACAGCTCGGCGAAGGTGGCCACGGACCGCCCGACCAGCACGCTGGACCACCAGGTGTCAAACAGGCACAGGCGCGGCACGTCGTACACCGGCAGCGCCGAGCGAAACGCGCAGCCCAAAACATAGCCGGCCGACAGCAGCAATTGCCAGCGCCGCAGCGCATAGGCTTCGGCTGTCAGCACGCCCTGGCGCCGGCTCAGCGCAGCGGCGGCGAACAGCCAGGCGACGATGTTCAGCGCGCCCAGCGCGCAGAGACAAAGCCACCAGGTGATCACTCTCTCTGACATCATTTCGTCATGTTGCCATGCCATGCAGCCCTTGCCAATCGAAGAACCCCTCGTGTCGGGAGCAAATGAGTTGTCCGGTTCTTAGCAAGTGGTCTGTCCGGTTTATGGAGGAGCGATTGCGAAGCTCCCACAAGCCGGGCCCGCTACACGCAGGAGAACCGGAAGATGAGATTCGAAAAGGCTTATCAAGGATGAACGGGTGGCAGGCTCAGCCAGGCCGAAGCGGCGCTGCTACTGGGCCAGTGCGAGCGCAGTTTTCGCCGCTAC
>JANOLA010000316.1:0-6175 GCA_031419535.1 Burkholderiales bacterium
TCCAGGCTCTGGATGTCGACCCGCGCCCCGGGATAGCGGTTGTGGTACCAGGTTCCGCCGACCGACTTTGCTGCTTCGATCACGCGCGCCGACAAGCCCATGCCGCGCGCCTTGTGCAGCATGTACAGGCCGGAGAAGCCGGCGCCGACGATGAGCAGGTCGAGCGGGGCCGATCGCTTCGGGTCAGTCACTGGTTCTGCATTCGCTGTCGAGCAGCCAGAGGTCACCGTTCACAGATCGCGGCTCCACTCGTCACGCATTTCCTTCATCGCCTGCGCCAACGACTCGGACGACTGCCGGGGAAAGCTCGCCTGTGCAGCGCGCGCCAGCGCGAGAACGTCAGCGCCGGGCAGGCGCGCGGGGGTCTCCTCGAACATCACGATGACCTTCGCCCGATCCGCGTTGGCGGGAAGCAAGAGGCTTCGGATATCCAGGCGGTGGTCGACGATGGGGGCTTCGATTTCGATGGCGATCATGCGGTGCTCCCGAGCCAATGGCTGTCGAGTTTAGTGTGGTGTTCCAGGCGGATCGACCCTCAACGCCGCCCGGCGGCAATCAGCTCGCGACGCTTCAGTCGACCGAGGCTCACGCCTTCGCGGCTTGCTCGCAGGCTCGCAATCGCCTCGTGCCCGCCCACGGCCTCCAGTCGCGCGACGGCCCTGCCGCGGCGCGTGATGACGAAGTTTTCCCCGGCCTGGATCCGGTCGATCAATTCCGTCAGCCGCTTCCTGGCGTCCGACAAAGCGATGTTGTTGGTGTCCATCCGATATCCCTCAATGCGCCTGATCCCAATTCGCCCCCACCCCGACCTCGGCCAGCAGCGGCACCTTGAGTGCTGCGACCGACGCCATGATGCGCGGCACCTCGGCGCGCGCCCAGTCGAGTTCGGCCTCGGGCACCTCGAACACCAGTTCGTCGTGGACCTGCATGATCATCCGCGTCGCCCTCGCCTCGCGGTCGATCGTCTCCTGCACCGCGATCATCGCCAGCTTGATCAGGTCCGCCGCCGTGCCCTGCATCGGCGCGTTGATCGCCTGGCGTTGCGCACCGCTCTTGCGCGGGCCATTGCCACCGTTGATCTCGGGCAGGTAGATGCGCCGCCCGAACAGCGTCTCGACATAGCCGCGCTGTTCGGCGAGTTTCTTCGTCTGATCCATGTAGCGCTTGACGCCGGCAAATCGATCGAAATAGCGTTCGATGTAGGCGACCGCCGCCTTGCGCTCGATGCCCAGGCTCGTCGCCAGGCCGAACGCGCCCATGCCGTAGATCAGGCCGAAGTTGATCGTCTTCGCGTAGCGGCGCTGCTCGCTGCTCACGTCCGCGGGCGCGACGCCGAACACTTCGCTGGCGGTGGCACGGTGCACGTCCAAACCTAACGCGAACGCCTTCAACAGCCCGGGATCGCTGCTGATGTGCGCCATGATGCGCAGTTCGATCTGCGAATAATCCGCGCTCAGAATCGCGTGGCCGGGCGGCGCGATGAACGCCTCGCGCACGCGCCGGCCCTCGGCGGTGCGGATCGGAATGTTCTGCAAGTTCGGGTCGTTGCTCGCCAGACGCCCCGTCACCGCGACCGCCTGCGCATAGTTGGTGTGCACCCGGCCGGTGGCCGGGTTCACCATCAGCGGCACCTTGTCGGTGTAGGTGCCCTTGAGCTTGGCGAGGCCGCGGTGTTCGAGCAGCTTCGCGGGCAGCGGGTAGTCGGCGGCGAGTTCACTGAGAACGTCTTCATCGGTCGAGGGCGCGCCGCTCGCCGTCTTGCGCCTCACCGGCAGGCCCAGCTTGCCGAACAGAATTTCGCCGATCTGTTTCGGGCTTCCCAGGTTGAACGGTTGCCCCGCCAGTTCATGCGCCTGCGCTTCGAGTGCGACCATGCGTTGCGCGAGTTCCTGGCTCTGCCGCGCAAGCAACTGCGAATCGATCAACACGCCATGGCTCTCGATGCGACCGAGCACCGCCGCAGCGGGCATTTCGATGCGCCGGTACACGTCGAGCATTCCCGGCGCGCCTTGCAATTGCGGCCAGAGCCGCTCGTGCACTTGCAGCGTCATCTCGCTGTCTTCGCAGGAATATTCGCTTGCCTTCGCGATGTCCACCTGCGCGAATCCGATCTGATGCGCACCCTTGCCGCACACGTCTTCATAGCTCAAGCCTTGGCGGCCCAGGTGGCGCTGCGCCAGGCTTTCCAGGCTGTGCGGCTTGTGCGCCTCGAGCACATAGCTTTGCAGCAAGGTGTCGTGCGCGTAGCCGCGGATCGTGATGCCGGCGTTGGCAAAGACATGCGCGTCGTACTTGATGTTCTGCCCGACCTTCGCGGCCGATGCGTCTTCCAGCCAAGGCCGCAGGCGCGCCAATACATCGTCGATCGGCAACTGGTCGGGCGCACCGGCATAGGCGTGGCGCAGCGGGATGTAGGCCGCTTCGTAGGGCTGCACCGCGAGCGAAATGCCGACGATTCGAGCCCTCATCGCATCGAGCGAGTCGGTTTCGGTGTCGATGGCCGTGAGCGTTGCGGCGCCGATCTTGCCGACCCAGCGGTCGAGCGCGGCAAAGTCCAGGATCGTCTCGTAGTGCTTTTCGACAGGCGCTGCCGGTGCGGCGGGCGGCGGCTCGGAGCCGGCCTCGGGCGTCACAGCATTTGTTGGGCCCGTTGCGGCGCTGGATCCGCCCGCCCCTTCGAGCTCGCGGCGCCAGGCTTTGAATCCGTACCGCTCATAGAACGCCAGCAACGCGGCCCCATCCACTTCCCGCAAAGTGAGCGCGTCTAGCGCCGGAAAGCCCGGCAGCTCCGAGCTCAAGTCGCAATCGGTGCGCACCGTCACCAGGCGCTTACCCTGGGGCAACCAGTCGAGCGCCTTGCGCAAATTCTCTCCGGCCACACCTTTGAATGACGCTGCCGCGGCGATCACGCCGTCCAGCGAACCATGGTCGGCGATCCACTTCGCCGCCGTCTTCGGGCCGACCTTTTCGACGCCCGGAATGTTGTCGACGCTGTCGCCCATCAAGGTCAGGTAGTCGACTATTGCGGAGGGAGGCACGCCGAACTTCGCGTTGACGCCCGCAATGTCGAGCTTTTCGTTGCTCATCGTGTTGATCAGCATCACGTCTTCATTCACCAGCTGCGCGAGGTCCTTGTCGCCGGTGGAGATGACCACGCGGTGGCCGCTTTGCGCCGCGACCCTCGCCAAGGTGCCGATCGCGTCATCGGCTTCGATTCCCGGAACGCTCAGCACGGGCCAGCCGAGCAAGGCCACCGCTTCGTGGATCGCCGCAATCTGCTTCGCCAGGTCATCGGGCATCGGTGAGCGCTGCGCCTTGTACTGCGGGTACCACTCGTCGCGAAACGTCGGGCCCTTCGCGTCGAACACGCACGCCGCGTGCTCGGCGTTGAACTGCTTGCGCAGCAGTTTCAGCATCGCCATCACGCCGTGGATCGCCCCGGTTGGAAAGCCGTCCGGGCTGCGCAGGTCGGGCAGCGCGTGATAGGCCCGGTACAGGTAGCTCGATCCGTCGACGAGCAGCATCAACTTTTCACTCATGCATCGATTGTCGGCCAAGGCTCGTGAAGGTCAGCCCATAGAATCCCGACATGAACCGGCCCTTGGCTTTGCTCGCGTGCGCGTTGGCGTTGCCCTGCCAGGCGCAAAACGCGGCGCATTTGCGCACCCCGATCGAACCCAAGGTCGACCTCATCGTGATCGAAGACGACGCGATGCGCATCGACGAATTGCGCGTGCGCGGCCATTCGCAACGCGTCACCGTGACGCCCAAACGCGGCGTGGCACCGGCCTACCAGATCATCACCGGGGACGGTTCGAGCAGCCAGGCGATGAGCCCGAACGCGACGCGCGGCGCCGTGGGCCAGCGCGTCTGGCACATGTTCAGTTTCTGACCGTCGGTCCGTGGCGGTTTACACCGAAGTGCCATGGCGCGACGCCGCAGCGCTGTTCTCGCGCGTGGGCCTGGGCGAGTTGAAGACGCTGAGCCCTTGCTCCGGCGGCATCGAGAACACCAACTACTTCGCCGACACCGGTGCCGGCCGCTACGTGCTGACGCTGTTCGAACGATTGAGCTTCGAGCAACTGCCGTTTTGCCTGCGCCTGATGCAACACCTGGCCCGCCGCGGCATCCCCGTGCCCGAGCCGCACGCCGATGCCCAGGGCGAGATCCTGCACAGGCTGCTGGGGAAACCTGCCGCCGTCGTCGACCGATTGGAAGGCCGCCACAACCTGGCGCCCGACGCGGCGCACTGCGCCAGCGTCGGCGCGATGCTCGCGCGCATGCACCTGGCCGGGGCGGGCGTCGCGATGCACCAGCCGAACCTGCGGGGCCTGCCCTGGTGGCGCGAGACTGCGCAGCTTGTGCTGCCGCATCTGAACGCGGCGCAGCGCGCCATGCTTCAAGCGGAACTCGAATTCCAAAGTCACTTGGCCGCATCGCCCGCCTATGCGGCGCTGCCGCGCGGGCCGATCCACGCCGACCTGTTCCGCGACAACGTGATGTTCGACGGCGATCGCCTCACGGGCTTCTTCGACTTCTACTTCGCCGGAGTCGACGCGTTCCTGTTCGACATCGCGGTGTGCCTGAACGACTGGTGCAGCGACGCCGACACCGGGCGCCTGGTCGAGCCGCGCGCGCACAGCTTTGTCGGCGCCTACGATTCCGTTCGGCGCGTCACCGGCGACGAGCTGCGCTTGTTGCCGGCCCTCATGCGCGCCGCGGCGCTGCGCTTTTGGCTGTCGCGCTTGTGGGACTTGCACCTGCCGCGCAGCGCCCATGTCCTGAAAGTGCACGACCCGGCCCCGTTTGGGCGCGTGCTGCGCGAGCGCATCGATTCGCCCTGGCACTACTACGCCACTGAGCCTTCGCACCCCGAGCCCGCGCAACCGAGCCCACGTACCTGATACGCTGCACACCATGAGACTCCAGATCACTGCTCCGACCCGAGGCGCCATATGGGTGCGTCAGGGCTTTGTCATTTTCTTCAAGCAGCCGCTGGCGTTCTCCGCAGTGTTCGCGGTGTTCATGTTCGCCCTTTTTGTGCTGGCGCTGCTGCCCTTTGTCGGCACCTTCTTGCTGCTGGCGGGGCTGCCGGTAGCGACCTTGGGTTTCATGATCGGCACGCGCGTCGCCGCAAGCGGGCGCTCTCCCCTGCCCACGGCATTCACCGAGCCCCTGCATTCGGGCAAGGGGCGGCTGTTCGCACTGGGCCAGCTCGGCTTGGGGTACGCCGCGGCCACCTTGCTGATCATGGCGCTCAGCGACTTCGCCGATGGCGGCACGCTCGACGCGTTGCTGCGCATGCTGGCGGACCCGAAGACGCCGCCCGAAAAGATCGCCGAGCAGATGCGCGACACGCAGTTGCAGTTCGGCCTGGCGCTGCGCTTCGGTCTGGCGGGTTTGCTGGCGCTGCCGTTCTGGCACGCCCCGGCGCTCGTGCACTGGGGCGGCCAGGGGGCGTCGAAAGCACTCTTCTTCAGCGCCGTCGCGTGCTGGCGCAACAAGGGCGCATTCGCGGTGTACGCGCTGACGTGGACCGGCGTGATCACGGGATTCGCCCTGCTCGCCAACCTGCTGCTCCTGGCGATCGGCCAGATCCGCCTGCTCGGTGTGCTGGCAATGCCTGCCTCTCTGCTGTTCTCGACCGTGTTCTATGCTTCGCTCTACTTCACGTTCGCGGACTGCTTTGTGCAGGACGACGACCTCAGCACCATTCAGGAGACGCTATGAAAATTGAAAAAGTGGCCTTGGTCACCGGCGCGGGCAGCGGCATCGGCCGTGCCACCGCGCTGGCCTTGCTGCGCGCCGACTACCTCGTCGTGCTCGCCGGGCGGCGCGCCGACGCGCTGCAGGACACCGTCACGCAGGCCGGTGAACTCGGGCACAACGCCCTGGCGGTGCCCACCGACGCCGGCAACCCGCAGTCGGTGAAGGCGCTGTTCGCCGCAACCAAGAGCGCGTTCGGGCGGCTGGACCTGCTGTTCAACAACGCCGGCACGGGCTCGCCGCCGGTGCCGCTGGAAGACATCACGTTCGAGCAATGGAAGGCCGTCGTCGACGTGAACCTCACGGGCGCGTTCCTGTGCACGCAAGAGGCCTTCCGCATGATGAAGGATCAATCGCCGCGCGGCGGGCGCATCATCAACAACGGCTCGATTTCGGCGCACGCGCCGCG
>JANOLA010000317.1:0-11813 GCA_031419535.1 Burkholderiales bacterium
CGTCTGCGTCACGAAGGCGCGCGTCGCCAAGCTACCGATGCCGGTGTGGGTGTCGTTCATGGACCAGCACCCCAAGTTCAAACAAGCGTTCGAGTACGAAGTGATGCACCTGATGAGCGAAATCATGGCGCACACGATCACCTTGCACTTGCTCGACGCCCCGGGCCGAGTGCACCGTTTCGAGCGCAAACACCCCGAGCTGGCGGACCGGATCCCGAAGAAGGAGCTCGCGGCGTATCTCAATCTTTCAGCCGAGACTTTGAGCCGGTTGAAGCAGCGTGGGAAGATTTGATGGGCGGCCGATAATTGCGCCCATGCACGAACCACTCCATCCGGTTCAGATCGAGGGCTTTCGACGCATGACGCCGGCGCAAAAGCTGCGCATGGTGGCCGACCTCTACGACGCGGGCATCCGCTTGAAGGCGGCTGGTCTGCGGCTCAAGCATCCGGACTGGCCGGCGCAGCAACTTCTGTTCGAGGCGCGGCGCTCGTTGCTGTATGCCGGCACCTGACGCATCGGCTGGCCCGCTCGCGCCGTTTCTCGAACCGCTGGAAGCGCTGGGCCTGCCTTACTGCATCACCGGGTCGGTGGCGGCGAGTGTGTACGGCGAGCCGCGCCTGACTGCGGACATCGACGTCGTCTTGTTGCTGAAGTTGGCGGACGTCGCCGCGTTACGGGCCGCATTCCCGCCTGCCGCGTACTACGTTCCTCCAGTCGAGACGATGCACCTCGAGCTGGTTCGCGATGGACGCGGCCATTTCAACTTGATCCACCACGCGACCCAATTCAAGGCCGACATCTACCTCGCGGCGCGCGACCCCCTGCACCGCTGGGCACTACAGCATCGGCGCCGGATCAGCCTGGACGAAGGCGGCGCCTGGATCGCACCGCCCGAGTACGTGATCCTGCGCAAGCTCGAATACCTGCGCGAAGGCGCTCAGGACAAGCATGTGCGGGACATTCGGTTCATGCTCGCTGCCACCGACATCGACCGCAATTTTGTCGACACCGAAGTGGCGCGGCTCGGCGTGCAACCCCAGTGGAACCGGTGCTTGGGGACGGCGGCATAGGCTTGGCGTCTGCACCGCCCCTCACCCCCACCCTCTGCCAAAGGGAGAGGGAGCAAAGCCCGCGCTCCCCAAAGGGCCCCAAAGGAGCGCGGACAGCGCTTCAGTCCACCGGCCTTTGCGCGGTAGTCGGGTCCACTTTGCGCGGCCGGATCGCGCTGATTGCCTTTGAGATCAGCGGCCAACACAACATCAACAGCGCCAGCGTCGTGATCGAGCCCACCAGCGGGTTCGCCCACATGATCGAGACTTCGCCTTGCGACACCAGCATCGCCTGGCGGAACGAATCTTCGGCCTTGTCGCCGAGCACCAGCGCGAGCACCAAGGGCACGAGCGGATAGTCGAGCTTCTTGAAGACGTAGCCAATGACGCCGAAGCCGAGCATGAACCACACATCGAGCATCGCGCTGTGCACGGTGTAGGCGCCGATCGCGCAGATCACGATGATGACGGGCGCGATGATCGAGAACGGAATTCGCAGGATCGAGGCGAACAGCGGCACGGTGGTGAGCACGACGATCAGCCCGACCAGATTGCCCAGGTACATGCTGGCGATCAGGCCCCACACGAAGTCTTTTTGTTCGACGAACAGCAGCGGCCCGGGTTGCAAGCCCCAGATCAGCAAGCCGCCGAGCAGCACCGCCGCCGTGGGTGAGCCGGGGATGCCCAGCGCCAGCATCGGCAGCAGCGCGCTCGTGCCGGCGGCGTGCGCCGCGGTCTCGGGCGCGATCACGCCTTCGATCTCGCCCTTGCCGAAATTCGCGCCGTTCTTCGACATCTTCTTCGCCAGGCCGTAACTCATGAACGACGCCGGCGTCGCGCCACCCGGCGTGATTCCCATCCAGATTCCGACCAGCGAGCTGCGCAGCGAAGTCACCCAGTACTTGGGCAATTCCTTCCACGTCTCCCACACCACCTTCGCGTTGATGCGAGCCGACTTGCCGGAGAACTTCAGCCCCTCCTCCATCGACAACAGGATTTCGCCGATGCCAAACAGCCCGATCACGGCGATCAGGAAGTCGAAGCCGCGCATCAACTCGGGCTGGCCGAAGGTCAGGCGCAGTTGCCCGGTCACGGTGTCCATGCCCACGGCGGCGAGTGCAAAGCCGAGCGCCATCGCCACCAGAATCTTGAACGGCGAGCCCTTGCCCATGCCGACGAAGCTGCAGAACGTGAGCAGGTAAACGGAAAAATATTCCGGCGCGCCGAACTTGAGCGCGAACTTGGCGACGAGTGGCGCAAGGAACGTGATCATGATGACCGCCACGAGCGCGCCGACGAACGACGACGTGAACGCTGCCGTCAGCGCCTGGCCGGCCTGGCCGCGTTGCGCCATCGGGTAGCCGTCGAAGGTGGTCGCCACCGACCACGGCTCGCCGGGAATGTTGAACAGGATCGACGTGATCGCGCCGCCGAACAGGGCCCCCCAGTAGATGCACGACAGCATCACGATCGCCGAGGTCGGCGACATCGTGAACGTGAGCGGCAACAGGATCGCCACGCCGTTCGCCCCGCCCAGCCCCGGCAGCACGCCGATGAGAACGCCCAGGATGATGCCGACGAACATCAGGCCGATGTTCACCGGCGTGAGCACGACGGCGAAGCCTTGCATCAATGATTGGAGTTCTTGCATCGCTAACTCAATAACCGAGGAAACGCAAAGGTTCGAGCGAGCCCTTGAACAGCGGCACTTTGAACCAGACCTCGAACATCACAAAGAACACGGCACTCACGATCACACCGAGCAGCACGCTTTTCACCGGCTTGTACTTGCCGAGCACGATCATGAAGACCGCGATGTAAATCGCCGACGCGACGTACAGGCCGAGGAAGCGGATCGCCAACACATACACGGCGGCCGGCCACAGCACCGACAGCACCCGATTCAATTGCACGCGGTCGACGAAGGTGCCGGTGTCGCGCGATTTGGAGACCAGCGACTGAAACAGGATGCCCAGGCTGGAGATGCAGATGATGACGCCGATGTAGAACGGAAAGTAGCCCGCGCCGGGGCCGTCGCTCATCCAGCGCGCGCCAAGTCGCCAGGCCTGGAACACGACAACGGCGCCGATTGCGAACAGGATGGCCGCGACCACGGCGTCGACCGTGTTGTTGTTCGCCACCGCCGGGCTGTGGTCCGATGAAGCCGGGTCCGACATGGTTTTCTCCACAGTGGGTTGGTGGTGGCTCGCCGCGCGAGCGCCGTGCCTGCGCTCGCGCGTGCACCGGCTGCCGAGCCTTGTCTGCCTCTCAGCCGGCCCGGCCTTGAACACTCGCCGCGCCTGCCGCGCCTGCCTTGGGCGCGCGGCGCTCGCAGGTGGTGCCTTACTTGGCCAGGAAGCCGGCTTCCGTCATGAGTTGCAGGTGCAGCGCTTCGGCGCCTTCGAGCCATTTGCGGTACTCGGCACCAGCCACTGCCGTCGTGTTGAAAGCGCCCTTCTCGATGAAGTCTTTCCAGTCCGGCGTCTCGCGCACCTTCTTCATCAGGTCCACGTAGAACGCCAACTGATCGGGCGCAACGCCCGGGGCCATGAAGATGCCGCGCAGCATCACGTAGTCGATGGGTACGCCGGCTTCCTTGCAGGTGGGGATGTCGTACCACGACATGGTGTCGGTGACCTTCGCCTTGTAAGGCATGCGCTCGTCGTCGAACACGCACAGCGGCCGCAGGGCACCGGCGCGCCACTGGGCGACAGCCTCGATCGGGTTGTTCACGGTGGAGTCGACGTGTTTGCCGACCAGTTGCACGGCGACTTCACCGCCGCCCTTGTAGGGGATGTAGATGAACTTGGTGCCGGTGGCTTTTTCCAGGCCGACGGTGAGGATCTGGTCTTCCTGCTTCGAGCCCGTGCCGCCCATCTTGAACTTGTTCGGGCCCGCCGCCTTGACCGCGGTGATGTAGTCCTTCGCCGTCTTGTACGGCGTTTCGGCGTTGACCCAGAGCACGAACTGGTCGAGCGCCATCATCGACACCGGCGTCATCTCTTTCCAGTTGAACGGCACGCCGGTGGCCATGGGCGTGGTGAACAGGTTCGACAGCGTGATGATGACTTTGTGCGGGTCCGCCTTCGCCTCTTTCACCGCGAGAAAGCCTTCGGCGCCCGCGCCGCCGGCCTTGTTCACGACGACCATCGACTCCTTCATCAGCTTGTGCTTGACGACGATGCCCTGGATCAGGCGCGCCATCTGGTCAGCGCCGCCGCCGGTGCCGGCGGGCACGACGAACTCGACGGGCTTGCTCGGCTCCCAGGCCAAGGCGGGGCCGGCTGCGGCCACGGCCACGCTGGCCAATGCGGCATAGCCAATCCGAGGCAAAGAGCTGCGGTTCAGGACGGTTTGAATTCGGTTCATGGTCTCTCCAGGGATTGTCGGGTGGGTTCGGCGCGGCGCGCTTGCGACACGTCTGCCCGATACGGATTTTGGCGAAAGTTCAAGGTGGCGCATGGTCAGACTCTTGCGTCGCAATGCCATTGACCGCAGTCAAGTTTGCGGGAATACCCGCAGGCGCGTCGATTTCGATTGCAACCCTTTGCGACGGGTTTACCCGCTTGCCCGCCACCGCGAGCAATGCAAGATTCGCGGTCGACCCGAAGCTTGCCCTTGACCCGATCTGATACAGGAGATTCTCGATGCACTTGTTCAAAATCATTCGCCTGGCGTTGCTCGCCCTGGGCTTGAGCGCCAG
Source organism: Burkholderiales bacterium (assembly GCA_031419535.1). Classification (GTDB taxonomy): domain Bacteria; phylum Pseudomonadota; class Gammaproteobacteria; order Burkholderiales; family Burkholderiaceae_C; genus JAEMQF01. The sequence continues at coordinate 4,754 of JANOLA010000317.1, forward strand.
CCTGGCGGCGTTTGCCCAATACCCGAACCGCCCGATCACACTCGTCGTTCCCTGGGGCGCGGGCGGCGGCACCGACGCGGTGGCGCGCTTCATCGGCAGCCTGATGGAAAAAGACCTGGGTCAGCCTGTGAACGTGGTGAACCGCACCGGCGGCTCGGGCGTCGTGGGCCATTCGGCCATCGCCGGCGCCGCACCAGACGGCTACACGATCGGCATGATCACGGTGGAGATCACGATGATGCACCACCAGAAGCTCACCGAACTCAACCCGACCAGCTACACGCCGATCGCCTTGGTGAATCTGGATCCGGCAGGCTTTCAGGTGCGCGCCGATTCGCCCTACAAGTCGATGGCCGACGTGCTCACCGCCGTGAAGGCGACCCCGGGCAAGTTCAAGGCATCGGGCACCGGCCAGGGTGGCATCTGGCACCTGGCGCTGGCGGGCATGCTGAGCGACGCGAAGATCGACCCGGCCAGCGTGCCCTGGGTGCCCTCCAACGGCGCCGCGCCTGGCCTGCAAGATTTAGCCGCGGGTGGCGTCGAGTTCGTGCCGTGCTCGCTGCCCGAAGCGCGCTCGCTCATCGAAGCCGGCAAGGTGCGCTCGTTGGCGGTGATGGACTCTTCGCGTGCCGCGCTGTTCCCGAACGTGCCCACGTTGAAAGAGGCCACGGGTTCGAACTGGGCCACCGGCGCGTGGCGCGGCATCGCGGCGCCCAAGGGCTTGCCGAAAGACCTTGCCGCCAAACTCGAAGCCTCCGTGAAGAAGGCCTACGACAGCAAGGAGTACAAAGACTTCATGGCGCAGCGCGGCTTTGGCACGCTGTGGGGCAATGCCGACGAGTTTGCACGCTTCATGGCCAAGGGCGACGCCGACATGAAGGCGGTGATGACGGCGGTGGGCATCGCCAAGTAAGCCGACGCAGTGGCTGTCGATGTGAAACGAACCGACCTCAAGGTCGGTGCGGGGCTGGCTGGTCTGGCGCTGGCCGTGTTGTGGTCCGCGCGCGCCTTCCCGAATGTGCCCGGGCAAAAACTCGGTGCGGCGTTTTTGCCGATGTTGATCGGCGCGGGCTTGCTGCTCTGCGCCGTCGCGCTGATGTTGCGCAAGCCTGCGGCCGCCGCCAGCCCAGGCTCACCGCCGGGCGACGCCGGCGAAGAACACTTCGGCAGCTCGGCGCTGACGATGGGCGCTGTCATCGTCTACATCCTCGCCTCTGATGCCGTGGGTTTTTTGCTGATCGCACCGCTCTGTTTGCTCGCAACCTTTCTTGCCCAGCGCGTTCGGCTGAGGCCTGCGCTGCTGTGGAGCATCGGCGGAACGCTCGTCGTGCACGTGTCGTTCTACAAACTGCTGCGCGTGCCCCTGCCTTGGGGTGTGCTGACGCCGTTTTACTGATCCCCCTCGACCATGGACGCCATCGCCCTCGCCTTCGGGCTGGTCTTCGACTGGTACGTGCTGCTGGTGATCCTGCTCTCGGCGCTGTTCGGCCTGTTCGTCGGCGCGATTCCAGGACTCACAGCCACGATGGCCACGGCACTGCTCGTGCCGGTCACGTTCTTCATGCCGCCGGTGCCGGCGGTGGCGGCCATCGTGACGGCCACGGCGATGGCGATTTTTTCGGGCGACATCCCGAGCGCCCTGTTGCGCATGCCGGGCACACCGGCCTCGGCCGCCTACACCGACGAAGCCTATTTGCTCACCAAGGCGGGCAAGGCCGAACTGGCGCTCGGCGCAGGCCTCGTATTCTCAGTCCTCGGCGGCATCTTCGGCGTGCTGGTGTTGATCGTCGCCGCGCCGGCGTTGGCCGAAGTCGCGCTCAAGTTCAGCTCGTTCGAATACTTCTGGCTCGTGATGCTCGGTTTCACCTGCGCAATCTTCATCGCCGGCAACGACCCGCTGAAGGGCCTGGTGTCGCTGCTGCTCGGCCTGTTGATCTCCGTCGTCGGCCTGGACAACCCGGCAGGCGCGCCGCGCTACACCTTCGGCAGCGCCGAACTCACGGGGGGCATCTCGCTGATCCCGCTGATGATCGGCATGTTCGCGGTGTCGGAGGTGCTGCGCTACTCGGTGCAGGTGGTCAAGCCGGTGATGGCGACCACCGCGCGCTTCGGCAATGTGTTTGCCGGCATGTGGGGCCTGCTGAAGAAGTACCCGCTGCAGCTGCTGCGCGGCTCGACGCTTGGCACGCTGGTGGGTGCGCTGCCCGGCGCGGGCGCCGACATCGCGGCGTGGATGTCGTACGCCGTGTCGAAGCGCTTTTCCAAAGAGCCGGAGAAGTTCGGCACCGGCCATGTGGAAGGCATCGTCGAATCGGGCGCCGCCAACAACTCGGCGCTGGGCGGCGCGTGGATTCCGGCGCTCGTGTTCGGCATTCCCGGCGACTCGATCACGGCGATCGCGATCGGCGTGCTGTATCTGAAGGGCATGAACCCGGGGCCGACGCTGTTCATCAACAACCCGCAGAACATCTACGCCGTGTTCATCGTCTTCATCCTCGCGCAGTTGTTGATGCTGCCGCTGGGCTGGGCCGCGATCCGCGCGGCGCGCCAGATCCTGCGCATTCCGGCGAGTGTGCTGATGCCGCTGATCTTGCTGTTTTGCATCGTCGGCAGCTTCGCCATCAATAACAGCCTGTTCGGTGTGATCGTGATGCTGGTCGCCGGCGTGATGGGTTTTTACATGGAGCGCTGGGGCTTCCCGGTCGCGCCGACGATCCTGGGCGTCGTGCTCGGGACGATGCTCGAAGAACACTTCTTCTCCAGCCTGGTCAAAGCCGACGGCAACTTCCTGGTGTTCTTCGAGCGGCCGATCGCCGGGGCGCTGGGCGGGGTGACGCTGCTGATCTGGCTGTGGCCGGTGTTGCGCGGGCAGTTGGGGCGTTTGCGCTCCGCGGGCGCGCCGGGCTGATCCGGCTCGGCCGCGCGCCCGGCTCAGCGCAGCAGCTCGAGCTCGAAGCGCTTGCGGCCGTGGATGCGGTAGGTGTTGAAGTCGGTGTCCAGCGTGGCGATGCGGTTGAACCCGGTGGACTCGGCGAGCCACACCAACTCGAGATCGGCCCAGTCGGGGTTCAGATCGGCGTATTTGTCGAACAAATAGGCAACGCGTGCATAGCCCGGCAGGTCGGGTTGCCGCACCCCGATCGCACCGCGAGCCACCACGCCCGCCAGCGCGCCGCGCCGATGCGCGGGAAGAAAGAACGCCGCTTCGCTGAGCACCGGGGCCACGGTGAGCAGGGGCGCGCGATTCGCGGCCATCCAGCTTGACGCGGCTTCGTGGTGGGCGTCAAGGAGGTTGAACACCGCGACCAGCACGCCGGTATCGACCAGAACCGACGCGGTTTGGGGCCGCGGTGGTTTGGGCCGGGTCAAACGCCGCCTCGGCGAGCTTTGCGCTGGGCGAAGCTCTGTTCGATGCGCGCCCGAACCGCCGCTTTGTCCGCGCTACCGCCTCCCAGTGAGACGCAGCCGATCAAGCCGGCATCTGCAAACGCGCGATAGGTGGCACTGACCACCGGCAGGGCCTTGCCGCGCGAGGCGCTGCCGGCCCGAGAAGGCTGGTCGATCAGATACTTCGCCAGGCACTCCTGCACCACCAGGCTCTTGGTCACGCCGCGCTCGGCGCAGTGGCGTTCCAGCGCGGATTCCAGGGTGTCGTCAAGTCGAACGGTCAGCGTCATGGCGGGCAAGCCGGTGTGGCGAAAATACAGACGGCCTCAGTGTATTACAGCCATCGGCGACATGCAACCGCCCTCGCGTTCAACACCTCGCATGCGCCGACTCCCAGGCTCGCTACTCCACCGCCTTCACCATGTCCTCGACCACTTTCTTCGCGTCGCCGAACACCATCATCGTCTTGTCCATGTAGAACAACTCGTTGTCCAGGCCGGCGTAGCCGCTGGCCATGCTGCGTTTGTTGACGATCACGGTCTTGGCCTTGTAGGCCTCGAGGATCGGCATGCCGTAGATCGCGCTGCCCTTCACGTGCGCGGCGGGGTTCACGACGTCGTTGGCGCCCAGGATGATCGCGACGTCGGCTTGGCCGAATTCGCCGTTGATGTCTTCCATCTCGAACACCTGGTCGTAGGGCACTTCGGCTTCGGCCAGCAGCACGTTCATGTGGCCGGGCATGCGCCCGGCGACCGGGTGGATCGCGTACTTCACCGTGATGCCCTTGGCGATGAGCTTGCTCGCGAGTTCCTTCACCGCGTGCTGGGCGCGCGCCACCGCCAGGCCGTAGCCGGGAACGATGACCACGGTCTCGGCGTTGCCGAGCACGAACGCCGCGTCGTCGGCGCTGCCGCTCTTCACGCTGCGCTGCGCGCCGCCGCCCGCCGCCACGGTGGTCGCCTCGCCGCCGAAGCCGCCCAGGATCACGTTGAAGAACGAACGGTTCATCGCCTTGCACATGATGTAGGAGAGGATCGCGCCCGATGAGCCCACCAGCGAGCCGGCGATGATCAACATGCTGTTGTTCAGCGAGAAGCCGATGCCCGCCGCCGCCCAGCCCGAATAGCTGTTGAGCATGCTCACCACCACCGGCATGTCGGCGCCGCCGATCGGGATGATGAGCGTCACGCCGATCACGAACGCGAGCGCGAGCACGAGGCCGAAGTACAGGTTCGACTGCGTGACGGTGTAGGCGACGATCAGCGCCAGCATCGCCAGGCCAAGGATGGCATTGATCGCATGCTGGCCCGAGAACACCACGGGCGCACCTTGGAACAGGCGGAACTTGTAGGTGCCGGAGAGCTTGCCGAACGCGATCACCGAGCCGCTGAACGTGACCGCGCCGATGGCCGCGCCCAGTGCCAGCTCCAGCCGGTTGCCCACCGGCAGCGCGCCGCCTTTTTCCGTGATGCCGAAGGCCCAGGGCTCGACCGCCGCGGCGATGGCGATGAACACCGCCGCCAGGCCGATCATGCTGTGGAAGAAGGCCACGAGCTCGGGCATCTTCGTCATCTCGACCGTCTTGGCGCGCCACGCGCCATAGCCTCCGCCGACCACCAGGCCGAGCAGCACCCAACTGAGGCCGTTGACTGAGCCGGCGAGCTTGACGATCAGCGCCACCGTCGTGAACGCAGCGATCGCCATGCCGGCCATGCCGAACACATTGCCGCGGATCGATGTGGTCGGGTGGCTTAGACCCTTCAGCGCCTGGATGAAGCAGACGCTGGCAACCAGGTAGAGCAGGGTGACGAGGTTCAGGCTCATCACTTCTTCCCCTCAACAGCCTTGGCCGGCCTGTCTTTCTTCTTGAACATCTCGAGCATGCGCCGCGTCACCAGGAAGCCGCCGAAGATGTTCACCGCAGCGAGCGCCACCGCCAGCACGCCCATCGTCTTGCCGAGCGTCGTTTCGGTGAGCGCCGCGGCGAGCATCGCGCCGACGATCACGATCGCCGAAATCGCATTCGTCACCGCCATCAGCGGCGTGTGCAGCGCCGGCGTGACGGTCCAGACGACGTGGTAGCCGACGTAAATGGCGAGCACGAAGATGATGAAGTTCAAGACCGTCGGTGAAACGCTTTCCATGGTGTCTTCCTTGTTCTTCGCGGTGCAGTTGGCTGTTTGCGCTTGACCTCGCCGCAGGGCTATTTGCGCCGGACTTCGCCGGCTTGGGTCATCAGGCAGGCAACAACGATGTCGTCGTCCATCGGCACGTTGAACGTGCCTTCCTTCGTGAGCACGAGCTTGAGGAAGTCGAGCACATTGCGCGCATAGAGGCTCGAGCTGTCCGCCGCCACCAGCGCCGGGATGTTGGTCTCGCCCACCAGCGTGACGCCGTGCTTCACCACCGTCTTGCCGGCCTCGGTGAGCGGGCAGTTGCCGCCGGCCGGCGCGGCCATGTCGACGATCACCGAACCCGGTTTCATCGACTTCACCATTTCTTCCGTGATCAATACCGGTGCTGCCCGGCCCGGAATCAGCGCGGTCGAGATCACGATGTCTGCTGCGGCAACCCGTTTGGCGACTTCGATCTTCTGCCGGTCCAGCCAGCTTTGCGGCATCGGCCGCGCGTAGCCACCCACGCCTTCGGCGGCCTGCTTTTCTTCGGGCGTCTCGAACGAGACGTCGATGAACTTGGCGCCCAGCGACTCGACCTGCTCCTTCACGCTCGGGCGCACGTCGCTCGCTTCGATCACCGCGCCCAGGCGCTTCGCGGTGGCGATTGCCTGCAAGCCGGCCACGCCCACGCCGAGGATCACGATGCGCGCCGCCTTGATCGTTCCGGCCGCCGTCATCAGCATCGGGAACAGGCGCTGGTACTTGTCGGCCGCCATCATCACTGCCTTGTAGCCGGCGATGTTGGCCTGGCTGGACAGCACGTCCATGCTTTGCGCGCGCGTCGTGCGCGGCGCGGCCTCCAGCGCAAAGCTCGTCAGGCCGGCCGTGGCCAGGCGCTGCAAGCCCTCCTTGTCGAACGGGTTGAGCAGGCCGACGAGCGCGGTGCCGCTCTTCATCAGGCCCAGCTCGTCGGCGCTGGGACTGCGCACTTTGAGCACGAGGTCGCAAGCCAGGGCGCCGGCACGGTCGGTGATCTCGGCGCCGGCGGCCAGATAGGCGGCATCGGTGGCGCTGGCGGCGACGCCGGCACCCGACTGAACCTGGATCGTGTGGCCCTGGGCCTTGAGCTTCTTCGCCGTCTCGGGCGTCACCGCGACGCGGGTTTCACCCGCCGCGGTTTCGAGCGGGACTCCGATCAACATGGGTGACTCCTCATCTTGTTAGCTGCGGCGCTCGTCGATCGGCGCGATTTGAGCGGCGAGCATACACAAGAACGCTCGTGCTGAGTCAAGCCGGCGAGGTGGGCATGAAAGACGTAGTGGCCGGTCGCCCGGCCAGCTCGAGCGAGGCCGTGGCCGGCGGCGAACCGGCGATGCGCTTGCCGCGCCGAACCACCGCCAGCCGTGTTGCGCGCAAGCGAATCGCCTCTACGGGGTCGCGCGCTTGCAGCAGCACGAAGTCGGCGTGGCAGCCGGCTTCGATGCCGTAGTCGGGCAATTGAAGGATACGTGCTGGCGCTTGCGTTACCGCGTCGAAACACTGGCGCATCGCCGCCT
>JANOLA010000318.1:0-6614 GCA_031419535.1 Burkholderiales bacterium
CTGCTGCGCGCCATTCCCAAGCACCCGGAGGCGGCCCTGCACGCGGTGTTCGACAAGGCCACGACGAACCTGACGCTGGCGCGCCTTCAAGTGCTGCGCCTGGACGCCCTGTTCGAAGACGCCCCGCGCGGGGCTTGAAGCCGCAGCGCCGCTGATTGCGGCAGGCGGCCGGCGCGCCCCGCCCGCATCGTCATCCCGGCGGAAGCCGGGATTCACCTCTTCCCAAGCAGTCTGGATCCCGGCTTTCGCCGGGATGAAACCATTGATGAGCGACGCGGCGTCAGGCTCTCAATGCACGACGCGCTCGAAGCTGAACACGCCGTCGTTCACGTCGACCGGGACCAAGTCCTTCGGCCCGAACCGGCCCTCGAGGATCAGCTTGGCGACCGGGTTCTCGATGCGCTGCTGAATCGCACGCTTGAGCGGCCGCGCGCCGAACGCCGGATCGAACCCTGCCTTCGCAAGCTCCGCCAGCGCTGCCGGCGAGACGTCCAAACGCATCTCCAGCTTCTCGAGCCGCGATTCCAGCACCTTGAGCTGAATCTTCGCGATCGACTCGATGTTCTTCGCGTCCAGCGCATGGAACACCACCGCCTCGTCGATGCGGTTCAGGAACTCTGGGCGGAAATGCTGCTTCACCTCGCCCCACACCGCCTCGCGGATCGACTCGATGCTCTGCCCGGCCATCTGCATGATCAGGTGTGAACCCAGGTTGCTCGTCATCACGATCACCGTGTTCTTGAAGTTCACCGTGCGGCCCTGGCCGTCGGTCAGGCGCCCGTCGTCGAGCACTTGCAGCAGCACGTTGAACACATCCGGGTGCGCCTTTTCCACTTCGTCGAGCAGCAGCACGCTGTAAGGCTTGCGCCGCACCGCTTCGGTGAGGTAGCCGCCTTCGTCGTAACCCACGTAGCCCGGGGGCGCGCCGATCAGGCGTGCCACCGAGTGCTTCTCCATGAACTCGCTCATGTCCAGGCGCACCATGTGCTCGTCGCTGTCGAACAGGAAGCCGGCCAGGGCCTTGCACAACTCGGTCTTGCCCACGCCGGTGGGCCCGAGGAACAGGAACGATCCGGTCGGCCGGTTCGGGTCAGACAAACCCGAGCGCGAGCGCCGGATCGCGTTGGCCACCGCGTTGATCGCTTCGTCTTGGCCGACCACGCGTTCGTGCAGCTTGGCTTCCATTTGCAGCAGCTTCTCGCGTTCGCCCTGCATCAGCTTGGACACCGGAATGCCGGTCGCGCGCGCCACGACTTCAGCGATCTCTTCGACACCGACCATGGTTCGCAGCAACTGCGGCTTGCTCTTGTCGGCGCCGCGTTTCGATTCACCCGCCTGCGCGTCCTTGAGCTTCTTCTCCAGCTCGGGCAGCCTGCCGTACTGCAACTCCGCCACGCGGTTGAAATCGCCCTTGCGCTTCCACTCCTCGATCTGGAAGCGAATCCGGTCGATCTCTTCCTTCAACTGCGCCGAGCCCTGCGCGGCGGCCTTCTCGCACTTCCAGATCTCTTCCAGGTCCGCCGCTTCGAGTTGCAGTTTGGCAATCTCTTCTTCGATCAGGCCCAGGCGCTTGCGCGACGCTTCGTCCTTCTCGCGCTTCACCGCTTCGCGCTCGATCTGCAATTGAATCAAGCGCCGATCCAGCTTGTCCATCGCCTCGGGCTTGGAGTCGATTTCGATCTTGACCTTGGCCGCGGCCTCGTCGATCAGGTCGATCGCCTTGTCGGGCAGGAAGCGGTCGGTGATGTAGCGGTGGCTCAATTCCGCCGCGGCGACGATCGCCGGATCCGTGATCTCGACGCCGTGGTGGACTTCGTACTTCTCCTGCAAGCCGCGCAGGATCGCGATCGTCGCTTCGACACTCGGCTCGCCGACGAGAATTTTCTGGAAGCGCCGCTCCAGCGCGGCGTCTTTCTCGACGTACTTGCGGTACTCGTTGAGCGTGGTCGCGCCGATGCAATGCAGCTCGCCGCGCGCGAGCGCCGGCTTGAGCATGTTGCCGGCGTCGATCGCGCCTTCCGCCTTGCCGGCGCCGACCATGGTGTGGATTTCGTCGATGAAGACAATCGTCTGGCCTTCGTCTTGCGCCACTTCCTTCAGCACCGATTTCAGGCGCTCTTCGAACTCGCCACGGAACTTCGCGCCCGCCAGCAGCAAGGCCATGTCGAGCACGAGCACGCGCTTGTTCTTCAGCGTGTCGGGCACCTCGCCCGCGACGATGCGCTGCGCCAGCCCTTCCACGATCGCCGTCTTGCCCACACCCGGCTCGCCGATCAGCACCGGGTTGTTCTTGGTGCGCCGCTGCAGCACCTGGATCGCGCGGCGGATTTCGTCGTCGCGGCCGATCACGGGATCCAGCTTGCCCAGACGAGCGCGCTCCGTCAGATCCAGCGTGTATTTCTTCAAGGCCTCGCGCTGGCCTTCGGCGTCGGCGCTGTCCACCGCCTTGCCGCCGCGCACCGCGTCAACCGCCGCCTCCAAGGCCTTGCGCGTCAGGCCATGCTCCTTGAGCAACGCGCCGAAGGGTGCCTTGCTGTCGGCCGCGGCGAGCAGGAACAGTTCACTCGCGATGAACTGGTCGCCGCGTTTGCTGGCTTCCTTTTCCGTTGCGTTGAGCAGCGCGCTCAGGTCCCGGCCGGGCTGGACCTGTTCGCCACCCTGCACCTGCGGCAACTTGGCGATTTCAGCCTCGACCGCGCTCTGCAGCCTGCCGACGTTCACTCCCGCACGCGCCAGCAGCGCCTTCGGCCCTTCCTCTTGCGAAAGCATTGCCGACAGCACATGCGCCGGTTCCATGTACGGGTTGTCGCGTGCCACCGCCAAGCTTTGGGCGTCGGCCAAGGCGTGCTGAAACTGCGTCGTCAGTTTGTCGAGTCGCATGAAGATCCTCCAATTGCACCGGAGGTTGGGGAAGCAGCGAAGATTTCAAGGCGCCGCGCCTGCGATCTCCTGCGCATTGGCTTGAGTTCGATCAAGGCGTGGCGGATCGGTTCGGTTCAAGCCATCAACGCCTGCGCACCACGATAGCCCAGCGCCGCGCAGCCGAGCGCGCCCAGCACATGCGCCAGCGTGTGCCCGGCGGCAAGCGCCCATTGGCCTCGCTGAAGCAGCCACAGCGACTCGGCGGAGAACGCCGAAAAGGTGGTCAGACCTCCGAGCACACCCGTCACCCACAGCGCGCGCCACAGCTCGTCGGGCCGGCGCTCGAACCAGGCCAACGCCACGCCGATCAGCGCCCCTCCCGCGCAGTTCACCGCCAGCGTGCCGAGCGGAAAGCCGGCCCAACGGGCATTCAGCCACAGGCCCGTGCCCCAGCGCAGCAGGCCGCCGCAGGCGGCTCCGACCCCGACCGCAAGCGCCTGGGTCAGCGCGCTGGTAGTGTTCATCTCGCGGCGCCGCCGGCAGGTGGAGAAATGGCGGCGCCGGCATTGCCGGGGTCGGCCGCGTTACCTGCCGCGATGCCCCAGCGCTGCAACGCCGCGTCATCGCTGACCCGCGCGTCGACCCAGCGCGCGCCCTCGGGCGTGGTTTCCTTCTTCCAGAATGGCGCCTGCGTCTTCAGGTAGTCCATCAGGAATTCGCACGCCTGGAAAGCCTGGCCGCGGTGGCCCGAGGTCACGACGACGAGCACGATCTGATCCAGCGGCTGCAGCTTGCCGACGCGGTGGATCACGCGCGCTCCGCGGATGTCGAAACGCTGTGACGCCACGTCAATCATCGCCTCGATCGAGCGCTCCGTCATGCCAGGATAGTGTTCCAGCTCCATCGCGCTGATGTTGCCTTGGCCGCTGCCGTCATTGCGGTCGCGCACCGTGCCGATGAACGCGGCGACGGCACCCACCGCGGCGTCGTTCGCGCGCAGCTCGGCCACCACCTTGCTCAGGTCGAAATCGGCCTGCTGAATGAGCACGCGCGGTGGGTTCGGCATGTCAGCCTCCAGTCACCGGCGGAAAGAACGCGACCTCGGCGGCCTCTAGCCCTAGGGTTAGCAGCGGCGTCGCCTCATCGCACAGCACCTGGTTCAGCGCGCAGCGCAGTGCGCGCGATCGGCCGAGCGCCTGGGCGTGCGTGTCGCTGCCGCGCATCAGCGCATCGCGCAAATCGCCCACGGTCGCACCCACCGCGAGATCGAGCGACTCGCCCGACCCGAGAGCCTCGCGCAGCGAGGCGAAATAGCGCACCTTCACTCTCATGCGAGCAGCTCCGAGATCGCCAAGGCCTGCACGGTATCTCCCTTGGCGATGGATTTGGAGGCGGGGTTGTCGATCAGCACGTCAGCCCAGACAGTGGACGTGAGCACGCCCGAACTCTGGTTCGGAAACAGCTCCAGCCCGCCCTCGGCGTTGCGGCGCGCGCGCAAGAACTCGCGGCGCTTGTCGGGGTGCGGCCAATCGAAGTCGGCACGCATCGGAAACGTCTTCGGTTCAATCTGCGTCGCGCCTTGCAAGCGCAACAGCACCGGCCGCACGAGCAGCAGAAACGTGACCCAGCTCGACACCGGGTTGCCCGGCAGCCCGATGAAATGCGCCGTGCTCGCGTCGCCACGCCGCACCGAGCCGAAAGCGAGCGGTTTGCCGGGCTTGATGGCGATCTGCCAGAGATCCACGCTGCCTTCCAGCGCGACGGCAGGTCGTAAATGGTCTTCTTCGCCGACCGACACGCCGCCCGAGGTGACGATCAGGTCGCTCTTCTGCGCCGCGTCGCGCAGCGCGGCGCGGGTGGCGTCCAGCTTGTCGGGAACGATTCCCAGGTCGGTGCACTCGCCGCCGAGCTGCTGGATCAAGCCTCTCAAGGTGTAGCGGTTCGAGTTGTAGATGGCCCCCGGCTTGAGCGGCTCGCCGGGCATCACGAGTTCGTCACCCGTGGAAAACAGCGCCACACGGGGCCGGCGCGCGACGCGCACGCTGGCCGCGCCGACGCTCGCCGCCAGCCCCATCGCCTGCGGCGTCAGCCGCGTGCCGGCGCTCAGCACGACGCTGCCCCGGCGCACGTCTTCACCTTGCCTTCGAATCCACTGGCCGGGTGTCGGGTTCGCGTCGATGAACACCTTCTCGCCTTCGCTGCGGCACTGCTCCTGCATCACCACGGCGTCCGCGCCCGGTGGAATTTGCGCACCGGTGAAGATTCGCGCCGCGGTTCCCGGAACCAGCGCCGTGGGCACGGTGCCGGCTGGGATTCGCTGACTGACCAGCAAAGCGATCGGCAATGCGATCGGCAAAGCGATGGGCTCTGCGATTCGCTGCGAAGCGGCGGGTGCCGCTAGGTCAGCGCAACGCAACGCGTAACCGTCCATCGACGTGTTGTCGGCCGGCGGAACGTCCAGGTTCGAGCACACGTCGGCCGCCAAGACGCGGCCGAGCGCGTCGAAGGTGGACAGCAGCTGCGTGTCAGTCGCCGGCAGTGCGCCGACTGAGCTCAACAGCCGCGTCAATGCGGCTTCCAGCGAGAGCATCGGTCGGGGCGTCGGCGGCGGTTGAGGTGTATTCATAGCGGGCAGCGCCCTCGAGCAGGAATGTCGTCAGCGCATGGGGGTCGTTCAAGTCGAGCACCGGCAAGCCGGTCGGCTCGGGCAACCGAGCGGCGCTGTCGGTGCAGATGGCCACCACGAAGGGGTCGCTCGGGTACTGCGCGGGCTTGGCCGTCGCGGCGCGCCAGACTTCCACCTTCAACAGGTCGGCGTGCTTGAATCCTTCGACCAGCACCCAGTCGCATTCGTAGAGCTCGGCGATGAGCTGGTGCACGGTGGGCTCGGCGTGCACCTCGAACTCGCGAATCTTCGCGAGCCGCCGGCTAGAGGCAATCACGACCTCGAAAGCCCCGGCCTGGCGGTGGCGCCACGAGTCCTTGCCCTCGTGGTCGATGTCGAACGCGTGGTGCGCGTGTTTCACCACCGACACGCGCTGCCCGGCCAGCCGCAGATGCCCGATCACCTGCTCGACCAGCGTGGTCTTGCCCGAACCCGAGTAGCCGCAAAAGCCGATCACCTTCATGTCAATGGCGCCCGGCCGCCCGAAGCCATTGACCGCCCCAAGGGCCACGAAGGGGCCCATACGGGGCCCAGGGGGCAGGAGCGAAGCGACGTGGGGGCAGTTTCATTCTTTGCAATTCTGCGCGATGTAGTCCTTCACGGCCTGCGCATCCACCGGCATGACCTTGAACCGTTTGGGGAGTTGCTCGATACCGCGAAGCGCTTCCGGTCGCTCGGGCTCGATGCCGAGCGCCTCAACGATCGTTTCGGCGAACTTGGCGGGCAGCGCGGTCTCGAGCACGAGCATCGGCACACCGACCTGCGTTAGTTCGCGCCCGACCTTCAGGCCGTCTGCCGTGTGCGGGTCGATCAGCACGCGGCTCGTCTTCCAGGTCTGCGCGATCGTCGCCAGCCGGTCGGCGTGTGTGCTCGAACCCGACACAAAACCGAAGTCGCCGATGCGCTGAAATTCGTCGCGCCGCAGCGTGAAGGCCCCGCTGCGTGCCAAATCGGAGGCGAACAGCTCACGCGTGCGCGGCGCATCGCGCCCGACCAGATCGAAGATGAAACGCTCGAAGTTCGACGCCTTCGAGATGTCCATCGACGGGCTCGACGTTTCATGCGTTTCGGCAGGCCCACGCACCCG
>JANOLA010000319.1:0-2243 GCA_031419535.1 Burkholderiales bacterium
GCCACCGCACCGAAGATGAACGCCAGCACAAAGCCGCCGGCGACGACTAGCGTGGCGATCGGTGCCGCGGCGCCTTGCATGCGCTCAGGCTCTCAGGTCAGAAGCTCAGATGAACAGGCAGACGTCGGTCTCGCCGGCGAACTTGAGGAAGGTCGCCGCGCCACCGTATTCGATGCCGTCGATGAAGTCGCTCTTCTGGAAGTCGAACAGGTCCACCGTCATCTGGCAGGCGATCATCTTCACGTCGGACTCGAGCGCCGCAGCGCGCAGTTCCTCGAGCGAGGCGACGCCCTTTTTCTTCATCTTGTCCTTCATCATCATTGTCGCCATCGACTCCATTCCCGGCAGGATCGACACGATCACGGGCATCGGCACGGGCATCGGCATCGCCGGGTTGGCGAGTGGGCTGATCTTGATGCCGTCGAGGTTCTTGCGCAACAACTGCAAGCCGTAGAAGGTGAAGAAGATCTGCACCTCCCAGCCCATCGCCGCGGCGGTGGACGACAGGATCAGCGGCGGGTACGCCATGTCCAGCGCGCCCTTGGTCGCGATGATCGCCATCTTCTTTGCAGCCACTTGTTGCTCCTGGTCGGGGTGGGTTTCGTGCGGCTTCGCCGCTCAGGCCTTCTTCAGGAAGAAGACGAACTTGTTGTTCTCCGTCGCCGATTCGAGCAAGGCATTGCCTGTCTGCTCGGCAAACGCCTGCATGTCCGACACCGAGCCGGGGTCGGTGGAGATCACGCGCAGCACCTGGCCGGGGGCCATGTCGGCGAGCGACTTCTTTGTCTTCACGATGGGCATCGGGCAGGCCAGGCCGGATGCGTCGAATTCCTTGTCGAACTTCATGGGGGTCTCCATCGGGCCGCTGGATGAGCGGCAAATGATTGCAGGGTCGTGCAAGTCTATTACGTCGCGAGTGCGGCAGGGCAGCGGTTCAGAACTTGCGGCCCCAGGCCAGGCCGAAGCTGGTTTGCTTCATGCCGATGGTTTCGTTACCGGCGCTGCTGCCCGCAGGCATTTGGCCGTTCAGGAACGACGAGCCGGTGACGGTTTGGCGCGGGGCGATCATCAGCATGCCGGTGATCTCGTTCTGCTTGTCGAATCCGAATGTGAACCCGGCCGTGTAGTGGGTCGTCATCACGCCCGGTGCGAGGATGTTGAAGCTCACGTCGCGCGAAGTGATCGGGTTGTCGCCCTTGTTGTAGCCGGCGCGCAGCGTCAGCGCGCTCGACAAGTCCCACGCGACGCCGAGCTTGTAGACATCGATGTCCTGCCAGCCGAAGCCCGGGCCGTTGGCGGCGCCGAGCGGCGCCTGGTTGTTGCTCGGGTTGTTCACCGCGGCCACGTCGCTGTAGTTGATGCGCCCGGCGTCGAACGCGATCGTCCACGCGGGTACCGGCTTGAACGCCACGCCGACGCTGTAGTGCGACGGAATGTCGAAGTCGCCGCCGCCCGCGAACAGGCCTTTGTACTTGTCGAACTTGCCCATGTTCATCTTCGGTGCGTAGGCAGCGCCGAGCGTGAACGCGTCGGTGATTCGGCCCTGGTAGCCTACGCGCAAGCCGAAGCCGGTGGAGCTGTCGGTGCCGTTGTTCGTGAGGCTGGCCGCATCGCTGCTGAAGCCGCCGAACGCGTGCAGGCCGGTGGCTTTGAAGCGTTGATAACCGAAGAGCAGCGAAACGCCCACCGAATGCTGCGGGGCGACCTTGTAGGCGAAGGTCGGCGCGACGATCAACTGCACCAGGTCGACGCCCAGTTCACCGCTGCCGCACAGCATGTTGCCGGGAACGAGCCCGGTGGGCGTCGGGCACTGGAAGTTGCCCTGCGGGTAGGTGGTGTTCATGCCGCCGTTGCCGTACACGGTGACGCCGAGCGACATGTCGTTGCCGAGCATCTGGTTGTAGCCGAACTCGGGAATGAGAAAGCTCGTCTTGTCGCTGTCGACCTTGCCGTTCAATCCGGCGCCGAACCCGCTGCCGGCCGTGCGCTCCGAGTCGCGTTTGGGCATGAACACATCCAACCCGAGGTCCAGCCGCGAGCCGGCAAATGCCATGCCCGCGGGATTGGTCGCGCCGCCCAGCGCGTCTTGCGCGAGCGCGGTCGACGCGCCGGCCATGCCCTTGGCCTTCATGCCGTAGCCGTGCGGAAAGTAGCCGTTCGTCGCGAGCGCCGGGCCGGCGATGCAGGCGAGCGCAATTGCGCCGGCGCGGAAGAGTCGATTCGAGCGAACCATGGTGTGTCTC
>JANOLA010000320.1:0-1829 GCA_031419535.1 Burkholderiales bacterium
GGCCGGGCAGGGCTTCGAGCGGGTCCCGCGACCACGCCACGCCTTGCGGCATGAAGCGCAATCCGGGCGCGAGCACGCCGTCAGCATCCGCCTTCGTGCCCAGGCGCCACAGCAGCGCTTCCGTCTTCAGGCGCGCGCCGCCGCACACATGGCACGGTGTGTAGCTGCGGTATTTCGACAGCAGCACGCGGATGTGCATCTTGTAGGCCTTGCTCTCCAGGTACTCGAAGAAGCGCTTGATGCCGTACCACTGCTTGTTCCACTTGCCGGCCCATTCGGGCGTGCCGTTGATGACCCAGTCGCGCTGCGCCTGCGTGAGCATTACCCAGGCCGTGTCGCGCGGAATGCCGGCTTCGCCGCCGTATTTGATGAGGTCGTCCTGGCACTCTTTCCACGCCGGCGTTTGCAACGGCTTGATCGCGCCGGAGCGCAGCGTCTTGCGCGTATCGGGAATCACGAGGCCGTAGTCGACGCCGATCACGCGGCCAAAGCCACGGCAGGTTTCGCACGCGCCGACGGCAGAGTTGAAGCTGAACAGGCCCGGTTGCGGGTCAGCGTAGCGTTGGTCGCTTTCGGGGCAATGCAGGCCGGTCGAAAAGCGCCACAGTTCTCCCTCTCCCAAAGGGAGAGGGAGCCAAGCCCGCTCTCCCGCCAACGCGGGAGAGGAAGTCAGCGCATAGACATTGATCCGCCCGCTGCCACGCTTCAACGCCGTTTCGATCGCCTCAATCGCGCGAACCTTCTCCGTGGCTTGGATGCGAAAGCGGTCCGCCACTACATCCAGCACCTTGCGCGGCCCCGTCGGGGACGCCACTTCGCGCTGCGCCTGCACGCGCGTGAAGCCGCTCGCGGCGAGCCACTGCTCCACGTCTTGCGCGCTCGTGTCGGCGGGAAGCTCAACGGGAAACGTGAGTACGAGGCGCGGGTCCGCCGGCAAGGTTCTCGCCATCAACTCCGCGCAAATCGTCTCCGGCGAGTCATGCCGCACGCGCTGCGCGGTCTGCTTGTCGAACAAGTCAGCCGCGCGCGCGAACAAGAGCTTCAAATGATCGTTCAGCTCTGTCATCGTCCCGACGGTCGAGCGCGAACTGCGCACCGGATTCGTCTGATCGATCGCGATGGCGGGCGGCACGCCGTCGACCCGGTCCACCGCCGGCCGGTCCATGCGGTCCAGGAACTGGCGCGCGTAGGCGCTGAAGGTCTCGACGTAGCGGCGCTGCCCCTCGGCATACAGCGTGTCGAACACCAGGCTCGACTTGCCCGAGCCGCTGGGCCCGGTCACGACCGTCATCTCGCCGGTGCGGATGTCCAGGTCGAGGTTCTTCAGGTTGTGCTGACGCGCGCCGCGAATGCGGATGACACCGGTGGTCACGGAGGAGGCCTTTTTTTAGGGCGAGCCGAGCATTCTAGAGAGTGCTCGATCGTCGGGCCGGCGCGTCGAAGCGCGCCGGCACGTTGAAGCAGTCCGGCCGCGCCGGGCCGTTGCAGGTGCACCCGCACAGTGGCAGTGCGATGTGAAGATTACGTGACAGCCGCGCGCGCGGTGGCGACGCAGGCGCGGCGTTGAACGGAGCGGCCGGCTCGCCTACACCCCCCAGCGCAGCGCCGCGGTGTGCACCGGCGCGTCCCACAGCGCGAGCAGGGGCGAGTCGACCGCCGTGACCGTGATCGAACAGCCGGCCATCTCGAGCGACGTGACGTACGACCCCGTGAGGTGCCGCACCACCTTCACGCCCGCGCCTTGCAGCACCTTCAGCGTGGCGTGAACCATCAGGTACAGCTCGAGCGTGGGCGTGCCGCCGAAGCCGTTGACGAGCAGGATCGCCTCC
>JANOLA010000321.1:0-3288 GCA_031419535.1 Burkholderiales bacterium
GTCAGACGCGCTTGCGGCCGTCGGTCAGAAAACGCTGCACCGTGTCGAGAAACGACTTCAGGACGATCGGCTTGGTGATGTAGGCATCGAACCCCGAGGTCACGATCATCTGCTGTTCGTCGGGCATCACCGAGGCCGACACCGCGAGCACGGGCACTGCATCGAGCGACTTGTCTTCGCGAATCCGGCGCAACGCGGTGATGCCGTCGATGTCGGGCAACTGAATGTCCATCAGCACCAGGTCGGGCTTGTGCTCGACCGCTAGGCGCACCCCGTCCAAGCCGTTCACCGCTTCGAGTGTGGTGTAACCCTTGTGCCGCAGGATGTCGCGCACGAGCTTCATGTTCTTCTCGTTGTCTTCGACGATCAGGATGGTGCTCATGCTGCGGCCTCCGGCGACACAGCCGCAATCGTATGCCGCGGCAGAACAAATGCAAACGTCGAGCCGCGGCCCGGTGCGCTCTCAACGCGGATCGCCCCGCCGTGCAGCTCGACAAAGCGCTTCGCCAGCGCCAGGCCCAGGCCCGTGCCTTCCGACTTGCGCAAATGGCCACCTGCTGCCTGGCGAAACTCCTCGAACACGAGCGCGTGCTGGTCGGGTGCAATGCCCACACCGGTGTCGATCACAGCCACCTCGACGGCATTGCCCGATTGACGAGCACGCAGTGTGACGCTGCCGCCCGCCGGCGTGAACTTGACGGCGTTGCTGAGCAGGTTGATCACCACCTGCTTCACCTTGCGTTCGTCGGCCACCCAGTCGTCCAGGCCTTCGCCCACATCGAGCGCGAGGGTCAAGCCATGCCGGTTCGCGCGCTCGCGCACCAGCATCGTTGCCCCCTCCAACAACTCGCCCAGATCGAAGCTCGACAGCTCCAGTTCCATGCGCCCGGCCTCGATCTTCGACAAATCCAGGATGTCGTTGATCAGCGTCAGCAGGTGATGCCCCGACGAGTGAATATCCTTCAAATACTCCAACTGCTTCTCGTTCACCTCGCCGAACATCTTCTCGATCAGCACTTCCGAGAAACCGATAATGGCATTGAGCGGAGTCCGCAACTCGTGGCTCATGTTCGCGAGGAACTCCGACTTGTGGCGGTTCGCCGCCTCGATCTGGCGGTACAGGCGCCCGAGTTCGTCGCTCATGCGGTTCAGGTTCGCGGCGAGTTCGCCGAGTTCGTCGCGGTTCGGCACCTGCACCTGCTTCGTGAAGTCGCCCGCCGCGATGCCGTTGAAGCGCTCGCCCATCTGCTGCAACGGGCCGAGCAGCGACCACGAGATCGCGTAGCCCAGGCCGAGCGCCAGCACGATGCTGCCCAGGCCGAAGCCCAGCACCCAGCGCAGCGACGCGAGGTAGCCTGCGTGGCTTTCGTCGATGCGCGCCAGCATGTCGGCCTCGGCCTTGTTGACGAGCTCGTTCGTCAGCCGCTCCAGCCGCTCGGCCAGCGGCCCGGCGCGCTCCACCTGCGCGCTGCGCCCCTCGGCCGCCTTGCCGGCGCGCACCAGCGCGATCGTTTCACCCACCGCCGCGGTAAAGCGCTCGTACTCGACGCGCACGCGCTGCAGCAGTTCGACTTCGTCTTGCGCCACGAACTGCAGCCGGTCCAGGTCGTAGCCGAATTGATTGAGCTGGCGCAGCGTTGCGTCCAGCGCCCCGGGCTCGGGCGCGAGCATCGCCGTCGCCACGCTGTAGAGCTGCGACGTGGTGCTGTGCTGAATTTGCCGGTACGCCGCGATCTTGCGCTGCAGCTTCACAAAGTCCTCGGCGCGCTGGTTCAGGCGCCCGAGTTCGGCCAGGCTCACCGCGCCGATCGCGATCAACAGGCCGACGATCGCCAGAAAACCGAGCAGCAGCTTGGTGTACAGCGTGGTGGGCGCGCGCGCCACGGCCAGCGGCAGCCAGCGCAGCAGCGGCGTGCTCAAGGGCACTTTCGCCGGGGCTGCAACCGGCGAACTGAGCGGCGCGCTGGTTGGCCCACTCATCGGCGAATTCGCTTGTGGCGCTTCACTGGTGTTGTTTCACTGGTGTTGCTTCACCGGCATCGCTTCACTCGCGCAGCAACGCCTGCAAGTCGCGCTGTAGCTCGAGCGCGTCGAAGCGCGTGCCGAGGTACTGCACGCGCAGCCGGCCCGAGCGGTCCACCAATGACGTGAGGAACAGGTGGTCGACGCTGCCGCTGTCGTTCTTCTTCGCGTAGGCGCCGTAGCCGCGCAGCACGCGGTCGATGTCGCCCGGAGCGCCGGTGAGGAAATGCCAACCGGCCGAGTCAGCCCGGTACGCGCTCGCGTAGTCGCGAAGGCGCGCCGGCGTGTCGTTCAACGGGTCGACGCTGATCGCGACGAAAGCGATTCGCGGGCCGAAGTCGGGCCCAAGCGCGCGGCCGACCTCGACCAGTTTCGCCGTCAGGATCGGGCAACTGTCGGTGCAGGTCGTGAAGATGAACGTGACCGCGAGCACCTTGCCGCGCAGGTCGGCCAGTTTGACGCGTGAACCGCGCGAGGAGTCGAGCGTGAAGGCGGGCGCGGGGCCGATGATGGGGAGCGCCGGGGCGGCACCAGTTGTCCCGGGCAGCGCGAGCGTCATCGCCGCAACAGTCAAAAGAAGCAGCCGGACCGAGCGCGAAATCGGCCCAGCGCAGAAGCTAGAGGTCTTCGGGTTGGAGTCCGGTGTGCTTGGCGATGCGCGCCAGCATGCGCGGGCCGAGTTCGTCGCCGTCGTGGAACGCGAACACGAAGTCAGGCCAAGCTTCGCGCCACAGGGTTCGATGCGACCCGGATTGGCGCTTGAGCTGCCAGCCAAGCTTGAGAAGCGCAGCAAGGACACGTTTAGCCTTGGTCGAAGGCCACTGGCTCATGCCGCGGCAGGAAGCGAAATGCTGATGTCAACGGCGCGGGCTTCCCCGTGCTCGAGCCGTTCGGCCAGGACGCGCAGCGCGAGCACCTGGGCCTTGGCCATCGCTTCGTTGGCGGAAGCGCCGTACGCAAGAACGCCAGGCAACTGGGAGACTTCGGCCAACCAACGCCCGTCGTCTTCGCGCTCGCACTCCAGGGTGAACTTCATAGGCCCCTTTCCAACGTAGGCGGGAAGTTTATCGCGGTATGCAACATGGCTCGGTCATGCGTCAACTTCAATGACCTCAGCGGTTGAGTGCGGTGGGGGAACGGCCTGCCCGTCGGCCTTAAGACCTTCAATGTGGAACTCGATCGCCTCCTGAATGAGGGTCGCCACCTCCTCACGAGTTGCACCGACGGCAACGCAACCCGGCAGGTCGGGCACGTACGCGCCCAGAC
>JANOLA010000322.1:0-2991 GCA_031419535.1 Burkholderiales bacterium
GGGCTCAAGCGTTCGTGCGCCAACCCGGGCTGGCAGACGAGTGCGGCACGCAGACTCCCCACTTCGGAGTACACGCCGAAGGATGGCGGAAGCGCCACCGGCGCGCCGCGCTTGCCTGCCGTGCCGCCGTGGCTCGGGTCCAGGCCCGCCTCGTTGTTCTTCACTTTTGCTCTTGCGCCTCGCTACCTGGTCTTGCAGCGGCCGTCCGGCCTTTCCCCTGCGAAGACCTGCCCAGTAGGCGCCCATCGTGCAATGGCCAACCCGGCCGGGCTTTGCGCCAGGACAAAGAAAGTGCACGCAGGCGCCGTCAATGGCCCGCGAGGGGCTGTTTATCGATCATTCACCCTAGGGCAAGGCTGGAATTTGTTGAGTTTTTCAACAACACCTGCGCCATGGCCACAGTCAATTTCAGCATTCCCGAACACGTCAAAGAAGCGTTCAACGCCGCCTTCGCCGGGCAGAACAAGAGTGCAATCGTCGCCGAGCTGATGCGCGAGGCGGTTGAGCGCGAGGCGCTCCGCCGGCACAGCCAGCAGGCCATCGAGCGAATCCTTTCGCGCCGGCCCAGGGCGCCCCTGCGGAACGCCTCGACGCTCGCCGCGGCGCGCCGTGTGGGCCGCCCGTGATCGTTGTCGCGGATGCCAGTGTTGCGCTCAAGTGGTTCTTCCGCACGCGCGCCGACGAGCCCGATATCGGCCCGGCCCTGGCCTTGTTGAAGGGCGTGGCCGACGGCCGCGTCACGTTGCTCGACTGACGCTCGCCGATTTTATCCAGGAGGCGTTGGCACCGACGGAGCCAGTGTTGCAGTGACGGCTGCACGTGCCGCAGCGGCCAACGCCTGGCGCGCCGCCAGCGCCAACTGCTCGCGGCTGTAGGGCTTTTGCAGCACCGGCCAGTGCTGCGGATTGTCCAGGCCTTCGTCGGAGAGATATTTCGAGTAGCCCGAGGTCAGCAGCACCGCCAGGCCAGGCACCAAGGCACGCGCGCGCTGCGCGAGTTCGATGCCGGTCATGCCGGCGCCGAGCGTGATATCGCTGAACAACAGATCGAACTCGCTGCCCTGTTCCAATTCGGCGAGCGCGGCTTCGGCGGTGCCGCGGGCCTGCACGGCGGCGCCCAGTGTGTCGAAGAAGGCCATCGCGACTTCGCACACGTCGCCATCGTCTTCCACGATCAGCACGCGCCTGCCGTCGAGCGCCGCACCCGGTTCGCTCAACCCGGCAGACAGCGCCGCCGCATGCGCGAGCCGTCGCGCTTGCGCGCTCGACGGGTCGTGAACGGCGGGATCGGCGGCTGCGAAGGGTAGAGCGGGCAGCGCGGGCAGCGCCGGCAGGAACAAGACGATGCAGGTGCCCTCGCCGGGTTTGCTCTGAACCTGCAGATGCCCGCCCGACTGCTTGACGAAGCCGTACACGGTGCTCAGGCCGAGGCCCGTGCCCTTGCCGGCCTCCTTGGTCGTGAAAAACGGCTCGAACGCGTGGTCGAGCACGTCGCGGCTCATGCCGGTGCCGGTGTCGGTGACCGTGATCGCCACGCACTCGGCGGGGTCCGCTGCGGGATTTGCCTGAAGACTCGATACGGCGCGCATCTCGGCGGGTGGCTCGGCGCAGGGCGCGCAACTGAAGCTCAAGGTTCCGCCGCTCGGCATCGCGTCACGCGAATTGATGGCAAGGTTGAGCAGGGCCGATTCGAGCTGCCCGGCGTCGGCCAGGCACGGCGGGCACGCGGCCTGGACATGCACCACCACCTTGATCGACTCGCCCAGCGTGCGCCGCAGCATTTCGGCCAAGGCCTCGAGCAGCGCGCCCGTGTCCACGGCGGCGGCGGCGAGTGCCTGGCGCCGCGAGAAGGCGAGCAACTTGCCGGTCAGCTCGGCGCCGCGCTGGCCGGCGCGCAGCGCGCTGCTCACCATCTGGCTCAACATCGCATTGCCTGCCACGTCGGCGTGCTCGGCGAGCATCTGCAGGTTGCCTTGCATGATGGTCAGCAGGTTGTTGAAGTCGTGCGCGATGCCGCCGGTGAGCTGGCCCACGGCCTCCAGGCGCTGCGCGTGCGCCAGTTGCGCCTCGGTCTGGGCGCGTTGCTGGCTGGTCACGACCAGGTTGGCGAGCGATTCGACAAAATGCTGCTCGTCGTTGCCGAAACGCCCCGGCTTGGACGAGCGGGCGACGAGAACGCCGATGACGCGGCCGGCGTCGAGCAGGGGCACGGCCAACGCGGTTTGCAGTGGGCCTTGGCGCAGCTCGGGGGTGACGTTGAAGCGGTTCTCGCGGGCGAAGCTCGAGACGATCAGCGCCTGCGGGTGCGCCGCGACGAAGCCCAGGCCCGTGTCGGGGCGGTTCGGCACCGGGGCGCGGGTCGCGGCCTGAATCGCGGCATGCAGCGCGCCGCCTTCAGCATCACCGGCGGCAGCGGTATAGGTACTCGCGGCGCGGAATTCGAGCCGGTTCGCTTCGAGCAACCAC
Organism: Burkholderiales bacterium; assembly: GCA_031419535.1. Taxonomy (GTDB): domain Bacteria; phylum Pseudomonadota; class Gammaproteobacteria; order Burkholderiales; family Burkholderiaceae_C; genus JAEMQF01. The sequence continues at coordinate 2,466 of JANOLA010000322.1, forward strand.
AGCGTCGCCGATTCGACCTCGAGCGCTTGCGCGGCGAGCGCGGTGACGCGTGCGATCAGTTGCCGCGGGTCGCGCAGGTCGACCGCCGCGCGGCCCGCCTGGGCGATGTGTTCGTTGTAGCGCGCGCGCTGCATTGCACGCTGCACCCGCGGGTAGGCGCCGATGCCGCGCAGCGCCGTGATGACGAGTGGCGTGGCGCCGCTTTGCAGCGGGCTCAGGCCGATTTCGACCATCACTTCGCTGCCGTCGGCGCGGCGCGCCGTGAGTTCCATTTCGCCGCCCATCGGGCGCGCGCGCGGCGCCGGCGCATAACCGTGGCGCAGGCCCGCGTGGCGCGACGCGACGCTGGGCGGCACGAGCGCGTCGACGCTCAAGCCCGCCAACTGCGTGACGCTGTAGCCGAGGAGTTGCGCCGCCGCTGCGTTCGCCAGCACGACGTGGCCGGCGGCGTCGACCAGCAACACGGCGTCGGGGTAGGCGTCGAAGACGCCGCGGAACACCGACGGGTCGAGTTCCGGCGCGGGCG
>JANOLA010000323.1:0-11950 GCA_031419535.1 Burkholderiales bacterium
TGCAAACCCGCATCGGCATCGCCACCGGCCTGGTCGTGGTCGGCGAGGTCGGCAGCGGCACGCCCGCCGCCGAGCACAGCGCCAGCGGCGAGACGCCGAATCTCGCGGCGCGCCTGCAAGCGTTGGCCTCGCCGGGCGAGATCGTGCTCGCGCAGGCGACGCGCCGCCTGCTCGGTGCCACGTTCGAATTGGCTCCACTCGGTCAGGTGGCGCTCAAAGGATTCACCTCGCCCGTCGAAGCGTGGCGCGTGCACACCGAGCGCGCCGCCGCGAGCCGTTTCGAAGCGCGACAAGGCCAAACCTTCAGCACCTTCATCGGGCGCGACAGCGAAATCGCGCTGCTGCTCGAGCGTTGGTCACTGGCGCGCGACGCCGAAGCGCAAGTGGTGCTGCTGTCGGGCGAGGCGGGGATCGGCAAGTCGCGCATCTGCCAGGCCCTGCGCGAACGCCTCTCGCATCGAAACGACGCCGAGCCGCACGCTGCCGTCGTGCTTCAATGTTCCCCGTATTTCGGCGCGAGCGCGCTGTACCCGGTGCTGCAACATCTGGAGCGCGCTGCCGGCATCGTGGGTGCGGATGCACCGGCGCAGCGAAGCGACAAGCTGCGCCGATTGGCGGGTGCGCTGCCACCTGCATCGCTGGGCGCGCTGCTGCGCATGATGGGCCTGCCGGATGCGGATGACCCTGCCGGTCCGGGCGATCCGGGCCAGCCGGGCGATCCGATCCGCACGCCGCAAGAGGAGAAGACCCAGGCCCTGCGCGCTCTGGTCGAGCTGATGCGCGAGCTGGCGCGCCAGCAGCCCGTGCTGCTGCTCGTCGAAGACGCGCACTGGATCGACCCGACGACGGAAGAATTGATCGCGCTGCTGATCGACCAGTTGCCCGACTCGCGCCTGCTGACGCTCATCACCTGCCGGCCGCAGTATTCGCCGACGCTCGGAAACCCGGCACACCTGACCAAGCTGAACCTGATTCGCCTGAGCCAGCGCCAATCCGCGGCGCTGATCGACGCGGTGGCGCTCGGCAAACCGCTGCCGCCGCAAGTGCAGGCCGAGATCATCCGCAAGACCGACGGCGTGCCGCTCTTTGTCGAGGAGCTGACAAAGACGGTGCTGGGCTCGGGTCTGCTCGAAGAAACGCCCAGCGGCTACCGGCTGACCCAAGCGCTGCCGGAGCTGGCGATTCCCTCGACATTGCAGGACTCGTTGATGGCGCGGCTCGATCGGCTGCCGCCGGCAGCGAAGGAAGTGGCGCAGGCGGGCGCGGCGATCGGGCGCGAGTTCTCGAAAGCCTTGCTGGCCGCGGTGGTGCAAGGCAGTGCCGTGCGGCTGGACGAGGCGCTGGCGGAACTGGTGCGCGCCGAACTTTTGGTGCAGCGCGGCGTGGCACCCGAGCTGAGCTACACCTTCAAGCACGCACTGGTGCGCGACACGGCGTACGGCAGCATGCTGAAGAGCCAGCGCGCGCTGCGCCATCGGCAGATCGCCGCAGCGCTGGGGCAAATGGAATCTGACACGGTGGCGGCGCAGCCTGAGCTGTTGGCCTACCACTATCAGGAGGCCGGTGACGTGGAATTAGCCATCGCGCAATGGACCAAGGGCGGCAAGCAGGCCGTGGCGCGCGGCGCGAATCGTGAAGCGGCTGCGTCTCTCGAACGAGCCTTGGCGTTGCTAGAAGGGCTGCCCGAAACGCAAGCTTCGATGAGCGAGGCGCTCGACATCCGCATTGCCCTCGGCCCGCTGCTGTTCGGCCTGCACGGCGATACACCGCAGATCGAGGCTTTCTATCTGAAAGCTCAAACCCTCGCGGAACGGCTCGATGACTCCGCGCGCTTGTACCAGGCGCTGTGGGGTTTGAACTATGTCAGCTTCTTTGCGGGGCGCTACGTGAATGCCATTACCGCTGGGCAACGGTTGCTGGAGGTGGCACAGAGCAACGACGACACCGAGCAGCTGATCGAAGCGCATCACTCGATGTGGGGCCCGTTGGTTGCGATGGGAAGACCTTTCGATGCACTCGCCCACCTGGATCGGGGCATTGCCTTGTACGAGCCGGAGAAACACGCCGCGCTGCGCTACAGATATGCGGGCCACGATCCCGCCGCCTGCGGCACTGCCAATCGCGCTGTATCGAGCTGGCTGCTCGGATTTCCCGATCGGGCGCTTGCAGAGGCAGCCGAATCATCCGCCCGCATCGGCGCGCTGCGTCACCCGATGACCAGCATCCTGTTGGCGCTCCTGGCCTGGGTTCACTACCGCTGCGGGGAACGCACGACCGCCGCGCTGCTCGGCCATCGTCTGATGCAAGTCGCCGAGCAGCATGGCTTTCTGGGCTACTTTCGGGTGGCGACCGTTCTGGCCGCGCTCGCACCCGATTGGCAGTGCAACGCTGTCAATCTGCGCCAACTGCACGCGCACTGGATCGAGGGCAAGTCAAGCCAGAATTCAAAGGGTCGGGCTGGAACGGCACTTGTCGACTTGTGCCTTGCCGCGGGTGAAGTGGAGCTGGCGCAGAGCGTGTTGACGCATCTGCTCGTCGAATCGGAGAACATGGAACGCGCGGAGCTGCTCCGTCTCGAAGGCGCACTTTTCCTGCATCGCGCCACCCCCGACAACAACGCCGCCGAGCGCCGTTTCCACGATGCGATCCAAGTCGCCCGCGACCAACGCGCCAAGTCCTTCGAACTGCGCGCCGCGACCAGCCTCGCCGAACTCTGGCAAGGCCAAGGCAAACAAGCGCAAGCGCGACAACTGCTCGGCGACGTGTACGGCTGGTTCACCGAAGGTTTCGACACCGCCGACCTGAAACGCGCCAGGGCGCTGCTGGTCGAGTTGAATGGCCCGGCCGCACCTGAGCACAACCGGAAGTGACCCGATCGCCTCCTACAATCACACATCGCCCTACACAGCTGCCTGTGTGAACCAAGGAGTCGTCCCCATGGCCACCAACCTCGCGATCGACGATGATCTCATCGAACAAGCCCGCGAAATCGGCGGGCTCGCCACCAAGAAGGCGGTGGTCACGCAGGCGCTCATCGAGTACATCCAGAAGCGCCGCCAGCACCAGGTGACTGCTCTGTTCGGCAAGGTGCCGTACGACAAAGATTACGACTACAAGGCGGTGCGCCGACAGAGCGTCGCCGCCAAGGGCAAGCGCGGCCGTGCAAGTCCTCGTTGACACGTCTGTCTGGTCGCTCGCGCTGCGCCGGCCGACTCAGGCGACGGGCGAACCTCACCCTGCGGTGAACGCACTGCGCGATCTGATCGAAGACGGCCGCGCGGTGATGATCGGCGCGATCCGTCAAGAGCTGCTCAGCGGGATCAGGCTCGCGGCAGCGTTCAAGAAGCTCCAGGATGCCCTGCGCGCGTTCGACGATCTGGCGTTGCACATCGGCGACTACGAACTCGCCGCACAGTATTTCAACACCTGCCGCGGCAAAGGCGTGCAAGGCACACCCACCGATTTGCTCATTTGCGCGGTCGCCCAGGCGCGTGGCCTGCCCATCTTGACGACCGACCGCGACTTCGCACTCTATCGGGAATACCTGGCGATCCAGCTCCTGCCCGACTTCGTTTCCTGAGTCGGCGGGGCGAACAGTCGAGGGGCGAGACGATGACGTCATTGAACACTTCCGAGCTCAGCGGTGCAGCGCATGGGCTGGGCGAGCGTCCAGAACGGAGAACTGCTGCGAATTGCCGCAACGCGATTCGACGCGCTCCTGACGGCAGACCAGAACATCGAGTTCCAACAGAATCTTGCATCGCTGCCGATGAGTGTGGTCGTGCTCGTGTCGCGCAGCACCGCGTTGCGCTCGCTCGAACCGCTGTTACCCGATCTGCTGAAATTGTTGGGCGAAGTTCCGACGACGAAGTCATTGATCCGGATCGGCGTTTGAGCGGTTGCGCAACTCGTCGCGCAGGGCGCGGGTGTTGCGCAGGCGCGCGAGAGACAGCGAAGCACGAAGTTCGAGGGCTTTCACTTAGCGCTCCTGGGACAGAGCATGGCGGTGAGCAGGCGGGATTCTGTCTCGGCCGGCCGCAGGCGGCGCAGCGATGCGTAAGCGCTGCTCCGCAGGCGCTGCAATAGCGCGCATCCTCGTGGATCGGCGCTCACACCCTGCACCGCGCACACCGACGTCGGCTGCGCGCATGCAGCCTCGACGTTGCGCCTATGCCTCGATGGGTGCCGAGCGGGTCAGATCGCCGATACCGGCCAACAACCCAGCCACCGAAATGTCTTCGTCGAGCGCCTCCCAATGCAGGCCGCCGGGGCTGAATTCGACCTGCTGGCGCTGTTCGTCGCTGGCATGCAGAAGGCGAGGAAACCACGCCAGCGGCACCGCGATGACTCGCCCGTCGGACAGGTCGACCCATATGCTGTTCTCGTCAAAACGGACGGCCTTAGCGGAAGTAGTCATTCCACGTCCTTTCGATCAACTCGAGATTCTTTTCGACTTGCTGTGCCAACTCGCGAAGCATGCGCGCATCCAGGCCATCGCTCCCCGCAACGCCAACCGCCGGGTGCAACCAGAACTTGACTTCGCCGCCTTCGCCCCGAGCGTGAATGTGCACCGGCTCGCGCGGACTCCCTTCATTCGAATAGAAGAAGAAGCGAAATCCCTTGTAACGGAAGACGACCGGCATGGGCCTGAATGATAAGCAGATCGGGGTGCGGCGTCGGTCCAGTCAATTCAAGCTTTCCCGCAGTGCGCGTGCGTTGCGCAGGTCGGCGACGTCCGCACCTTCGGTGAACCAGTCGACGACGGCAAGCGCCTCGCGCGCGGCGGCGCGGTCGCGCGGGGCGAGCAGTCGCGCGAGTGAGAGTGCGGCGCGCAACTCCAGTGCTCTCATCTGACGTTCTTGTGCCAGCGCAACAGCGGTGCGCAGCCGGGATTCGGCCTCGCCGACGGCTGACGCAGAACACGCCAGCAGCGATTCCGCGTACGGACGGTGCAGTTCGGGACCGAACAGACCCAGAAACTCATCGGGCTGGACCGCGCGCAGCAGTTGAAGGCCAATTTCCGGCTTGTCCGCACGCAGGTAGGCATCAACGCCCAAGCTCAAGGCCATGTCGCCGGGCACACTCATGCGCGCCGCCGATGCAACGGACAGATTTGTCTCCAGCAGGCGCAGCGCTTCGTCGCGACGCCCTTCGTCGATGAGCAAGCGCGCCAAGGTCACTGCCGCGCGCTCGCGCCAAAGAGGGAAGTCGAAGTCGGACGCCATCTTCAACTCGACCGTCGCGTGGTCTCTCGCCGCATCGGATTCGCCGCAGTGGTAGAAGACAACGGCGGCTTCCATTGCGACGGCAAGTCGCGTGAACGGGTGGCCCAGCTGCTTGGCGACTTCGACCGCGCGCGTGGCGGATCGGCGTGCATCGTCGAAATACCCCAGGGCCCAACGGGCCACGGCTCCCATGCCAAGAGAACAAACAAAGGGATCGTGATTGGCGTAAATCCGCCACTTCGATCGATCCGCCGCGGCGTGCAATTGCTCGGCGCTTTCCAGATGCACGATCGCCTCCGACGGCCGCCCGCTGTAAACCTTCGTGGTCCACATCGCATGGTGCGCCTCGAGCCGCTGGTACGCGTCCTTGTCGCTCGCCGTGTCGAGCAGCTCCGACGCCGCCTGACCTGCAAGCGCGATGTCGGAACCGCGGATATGACAGAACCACACCCCGTGCAGAATCTGGAAGCGCTCGGGCGCATCGCCGAGTTGGTCACACAGACCCAGCGATCGCGAATAGAAGGCCTGCACCTCCGGCGTCGAGCCCTTCGCTGCCAGCAATGCCGAACCGAGTCCGGTGCGCAAAGCGACGATGCGAGACAAGACCTCGCGACTCTCGGGCAATTCGTCGGCAATGACCAGCGCCTCCTCGAAGAACAGAATCGCCTCGCGATGGCCCGATCGCATCAACGCCTTGGTCCCGGCGTTGTTGAGGTATCCGACCGCCTTGTCCTTCAACCCGCCGCGAACCGCGTGGTGCGCGAGCCGCTCGGCGTGCTCGCCGATGCGGTCCGCATGGAACGTTGCGATCGCAGCGACGACCCTTGCATGCAAGTCTCGGCGCCGATCGCTCAGCAAACCGCCGTAGGCGACTTCGTGCGTCAGCGCATGCTTGAAGGTGTACTCCAGGTCCGGAAACAGCGTCGCCTCGAACAGGAATTCCGCCGCCTGCAACCTTGCGAGGCTGGCGCGCAGGGCACTCGGGTCGAGTTCGCCGATCGCCTCGAGCAGCGCCAGCGGCACGTCCTTGCCGATCACCGCCGCCGCTTGCAACAGGTGCTTGTCCTCGGGCGCGAGCCGGTCGATGCGCGCGGCCAGGATCACTTGCACAGTCGCGGGGATCTGCACCTTGTCGACGCTGTGCCCGAGCCGATATTCGCCCGGCTCGCCGCTCAGCGCTGCCGTCTCGACCAAGGTTCGAACGCATTCTTCGAGGAAGAAGGGGTTGCCCTCGGTGCGCTCGATCAACTGCTTGCGTAGGCCTTGCAGTTCGTCCGATGGGCCCAGCAGCGCGTCGAGCAGTCGGTCTGCCGATTCGGGCGCCAGCGGGTCCAGGCGCAGTTGCCGGCAGTAGCTCTTCTGGCCCCAGGCGTGTTGACCCTCGGGGCGCAGGTTGACGAGCAGCAGCAGCTTGGCCGTTGGCAGGCTTTGCGCGATCGCGCCGAGCACGGCCTGGCTCTCGGCGTCCACCCAGTGCAGGTCTTCGACGACGAGCACGAGCGGCTGCGCCTGGCTTTCGCGCAGCAGCAGGCGTTTCACGGCATCTTGAATCGCGCGTTTGCGCTGCCCGGGGTCGAGCGCTTCCCACGGGCTGGCTTCGGGCAGGACTTCGAGCAGCGCGAGCAGCGCAGGCAGTTGCGCTTCGAGGTTTCGGTCCAGCGCCAGCAACTTTGCCGTGACGCGCTCGCGAATCCTCGCCGGGTCGTCGCGTTCTTCGACGCCGAAGCGGTTCTTCAGCAGGTCGATGACGGGCCCGTAGCCGGTGGCCTTGCCGTACGACACCGAACCGGCTTGCAGCACGAGCCAGCCTCGGGTCTTGGGCGAGTGGATGAATTCGTGGAACAGGCGCGATTTGCCGACGCCGGCTTCGCCCACCACGGTGACGATCTGGCCGTGGCCAAGCGCGGCGGCGTCCAGCGCCTGATGCAGGGTTTGCAGTTCGCCCTCGCGACCGACGAAGTTCCCCAGCCCGCTCGAGCTTCTGGTGGCCCGGGCCTGCAGGCGGGTTCGGGTCGGCCCGGTGCCGCTGAGCTGGAAGGCGGGAACGGGTTGTTCGAGCCCGGCCACTTGCAGCGGGCCGAGCGGCTGGACTTCAACGTAGCCCTCGGCCAAAGCGGCGGTGCTGGCGCTGATGAGCGTCGTCCCCGGCGTGGCGAGCTGCTCCAGGCGCGCCGCCAGGTGCGTGCTCCGCCCGACCGCGCTGTAGTCCATGCGCAGGTCGCTGCCGATGGCGCGCACGATCACTTCGCCGGAGTTGATGCCGATGCGGATCTGCACCGGCACCGCGCCCTTGCGGCGCTGCGCTTCGCTGAAGCGCGACACCTGGTCTTGCATGCGCAGCGCGGCGTAGCAGGCGCGCACGGCGTGGTCCTCATGCGCGATCGGCGCGCCGAACAGCGCCATGATGCCGTCGCCCATCACCTGGTTCACGGTGCCCTCGACGTGGTGCACGGCCTGCATCATCAGCTCCAACACGGGGTCGAGGATGGCGCGCGCGTCTTCCGGGTCGCGCTCGGCGAGCAGTGCCATCGAACCTTTGAGGTCGGCGAACAACACGCTGACCTGCTTGCGCTCGCCTTCGATCGCCGCGCGCGATTCGAGGATGCGTTGCGCCAGGTGGCGCGGGATGGAGGGCTGCGAAGCGCCGCGCGGCGCAACGGCAGCTGCCGTGGGCAAGCCGCATTGCGGGCAAAAGCGCGCGCCCGTCGGGAGTTCGGCGGAACAACCGGTGCATGCCGACACCAGCGCAGCCCCGCAATCGATGCAGAACCTGGCGTTCGGCGGATTCTCTTGTCGGCACTTCGGGCATTGCATGGCGCGCTACCTTTGTCTCGCGGTCTGTGTGCGAGCCGCGCCGTGCACGCCGCACCTTCTTCAGGCGGCTGCGCGCTTGCGCGGGGCCGCGCGCCTGGCGCGACCCGTGATGCGGGTAGTCTGCGCGGTGCGCGCCAGCAGCCCCAGCAACGCCTCGTTGACCGCCTCGGACGTCGGGAAGGCCTTGTGCACCTCGGGCCGAAGAATGACGACGTTGCTGCCCTGCGTGAAACGCTGGTAGTACTTCCCACGCACGCCTTTGCCGAGCTGCTCGCGAGCGAGCTCGGGGATGTCCAGATCAGCCGGCTTCGTCGATGCTTTTTTCATGGCGGGTCGCCGCCTCGTCGAACGAGATGCCGTGCTTGACGAGGGTACGCGCCGCCTTGGCGTCGTTCCACTCGAACCCCACCGCTCTAGCCTGCGGGGCTGCTATGTGCGCCCGCGCATGCGCATCATGAACGAGTCGAAGCCCAGCTCCGCGACCTGCATCCACTGATACGAGTCGCCGCGGAACGCCGTGAGGCTGTCGTACAGCTTCTTGAAGTGCGGATTCGTCTGCGACAAGCCGGCGTAGATCTCGTTGGCGGCCTTGAAGCTGGCCTCCATGATGTCCTGGGGGAAGGGGCGCAGCAGCGCTCCGCTGGCGACCAGGCGCTTCAGGGCGGCCGGATTGCCGTGGTCGTATTTGCCGAGCACCCACTCCCACGTCTCGCCCGAAGCTGTGACGATCGCGGCCTGGTAATGCTTGGGCAAGTCGTTCCACTTGGCGAGGTTGATGATGTTGTGCCCCTGCCCGCAGCCTTCCCACCAGCCGGGGTAGTAGTAGTACTTCGCAACCTTCTGAAAGCCGAGCTTCTCGTCGTCGTAGGGGCCGACCCATTCGCACGCGTCGATCGTGCCCTTCTCCAGCGCGGGATAGATGTCGCCGGCGGCAAGCTGCTGCGGCACGACGCCGAGCTTGGAGACGATCGTGCCGGCAAAGCCGCCGATCCGGAACTTGAGCCCCTTCATGTCTTCGACCGACTTGAGTTCCTTGCGGAACCAGCCGCCCATCTGCGCGCCGGTGTTGCCCGCTGCAATGCCGATGCAGTTGTAGTTCTTCAGCAAGTCGTTGAGCAATTCGTTGCCACCCCCGAAGCGAAGCCACGAGTTCATTTGCCGGCTGTTCAGGCCGAACGGCAGCGCGGTGCCGAAGGTCAGCGCCGGGTCCTTGCCCCAGTAGTAGTACAGCGCGGTGTTGCCCATCTCGACCGTGCCGTTCTGGACGGCGTCGAGCACCTGCAGGCCTGGGACGATCTCGCCGGCCGCAAAGGGCTGGATCTGAAACCGGTTGCCCGTCATTTCGGCGATGATCTTGCCGAAGTGCTCGCAGCCGCCGTAAAGCGTATCGAGCGACTTCGGCCAGCTCGCTGCAAGGCGCCATTTGATCTCCGGCATCGATTGCGCGAGCGCTGGCGCCGCAATCGCCGCGGCAGCTGCGCCAACCGCGCCGACGCTGGTGGTGTGGATGAATTTGCGCCTCGAAACTCTGACCATTCGCATTTCTCCTTCGGTGCGTTGGATGATTCCTCGCCTGTGAGATTGCTGTCGGCTGCGGCTACGCTGGTGCAGACCCGGGCAAAAGCTTACGCCCTTTCCTGCACGCGGTAAATGCGGTTCGTCCCGGAGCCTCGCAGGTCGAGCCGCCAGTTGGAATCGATTTGCGTTCGGTACCGGGCAAATCATTCGATACTCAGCGCAGCCAGCGCCCGGAGGTGGATCGTGAAGTGCTCGAACTGCGGCGTGCCATGTTCGGAAGGACAGCGCTTTTGTTCCGGCTGCGGCACTCCAATTTCGGTGGCGTGTCCGTGCTGCGGTCACGCGAATTTGCCGGCCCACAAGTTCTGCGCGGACTGTGGCTTTGCGTTGACTGAACCGAGGCCGCCCATGCAGCGACGCTCGGATGCGTCAGCTACCAAGAGCGCTGAACAAGCCGGCACCGAGCAATTGGGCGCCCAGCGCCGCCAACTCACCGTGATGCTTTGCGATCTGGTGGGTTCCACCGGGCTGGCAAACCGGCTCGACCCCGAGGAGATGCGCGGCGTGCTGCGCAGCTTCCATGCGGCGGTTGCCAGCGCCGTCGCACCCTACGAAGGCCACGTGGCACAACTCCTCGGCGACGGCGTACTGGTCTACTTCGGCTATCCACGCGCACATGAAGACGACGCCGGCCGCGCGCTCTACCCGGTGGTGCAGCAACTCAAGCTCGCCGCAGGAATCACCGGCTCGGACAGTGCCCCACAGCAGCGCCAAAAGGTTGCCGGCATGGCTGCGGCCTTGCCACCTCAAGGCCAAGCGGCATTGCTGCGCCTGATGGGTTTGCCCGATGACGGTGTGGGCGCCGAAGAAGCGCAGATGCCACTGCAGCAAAAGGCACGCACTTTGAACGCGCTGGTCGACTTGATGAGCAACTTGTCGCGCCAACAAACCGTGCTGCTGTGGGTCGAAGACGCGCACTGGATCGACCCAACGACGCAGGAGCTGATCGCCATGATCGCCGATCGGCTTCGCGACGCGCGCCTGTTCACGCTGGTGACCTGCAGGCCCGAGTCGATGCCGGAACTCGGCAAACCGGCGCACCTGACGCACCTCACGCTGAACCGCCTGGGGCAGCGCCAATGCGCTGCTTTGATCGACGTGGTCACGCTCGGGCAGCCGTTGCCGCAGGAGGTGCAGGCACAGATCATCCGCAAGACCGATGGCGTGCCGCTGTTCGTTGAAGAGCTGACGAAGACGGTGTTGCAGTCGGGTCTGCTCGAACAATCGGCCACCGGGTATCGCCTGACGGGTCCCCTGCCCGACCTGGCGATTCCATCGACCTTGCAGGATTCGCTGATGGCGCGGCTGGACCGGCTGAGCGAAGCCAAGGAAGTGGCGCAGGCCGGCGCCGCAATTGGCCGCGAGTTCTCGCGCAGCCTGCTGTCGGCGGTGCTGCAAACCAGCGCCGCGGCACAACTGGACAAGTCACTGGCCGATCTGGAAGGGGCTGACCTGCTGATTCGGCGCAGGGAGGGGCCGAGTGCCACCTATTCCTTCAAGCATGCCCTGGTGCGCGACACGGCCTACAACAGCATGCTCAAGACGCAGCGCGCCTTGCGCCACAGCCAGATCGCCGTGGCGCTCGAGCAACTCGATCCCGGCACGATTGCGGGCCGGCCAGAGCTGCTGGCGCATCACTACCAAGAGGCCGGGGAGTCGCACCGCGCCAGCGAGCTGTGGGCCGAGGCGGGGCGCTTGGCAGTGACGCGTGGGGCGAACCGTGAAGCTGCGGCGGCGTTTGAGAGGGCTTTGGCTCTGCTCGAAGGATTGCCGCAATCTACTCAAACCGAAACCGAGGCGCTGGACATTCGGATTGCGCTGGGGCCGGTGCTATTTGGCCAGTACAACAACTCCGCGGACGTCGAGGCCATATACCAGCAGGCAAAAGCGCTGGCGGAGAAACTCGCCGACAGGCAGCGCTTGTTTCAAGTGCAATGGGGTTTGAATTTCACTCGCTACCTCGCGGGGCGCTATGCCGACGCACTGCAACCCGCCCGACGATTGCTGGAACTGGCGAGCCGCGATGACGATGGCGGCGAGCAGATCGAGGCGCACCACGCGATGTGGGGCATTCTGTGCGCCAGCGGTCAACCCGTCGAGGCCGTTGTGCATCTCGACCAAGTGAGTGCACTCTATCAATCGCAACGACATTCCTATCTACGCTACAGATATGCGGGGCACGATCCTGGCGCCTGCTGTTCGACTTGGATGGCTGTCTCCAGTTGGTTGATTGGCTTTCCAGAACGTGCTCAGCGCGAACTTGCAGCGCTTCGTGCTCACATTGATGAACTTCAACACCCGATGACAAACATCCTGCTGGGCACGTTCTGGAA
>JANOLA010000324.1:0-5330 GCA_031419535.1 Burkholderiales bacterium
GCGCGCACGATTGCCGACGAAGCATCGCGCCTGTACGACGCGATGCACGGCATCATTCCGCGCCTGACGCCGTTGGTGCTCGACAATTTCGGCCTCGGCGAAGCGCTCAACGATCTGGTCGAGCGGACCCGGCGCAGCCAAGCCGACATGGAGATCGAATTGCACGTCGGACTCGGCTCGTTCTCGCTGTCGCCGGAAGTGGCGTTGACGCTGTACCGGGCGGCGCAAGAGGGCCTGACGAACGCGCTGCGCCATGGCCGGGCACGGAGCGTCGCGCTCGACGTGAGCGCCGGCGACAGTTCGGTGCGGTTGTGGCTCCGCGACGACGGCGTGGGCCTGCCGCCCGAAGGCACGCAGCGCGCCGGCCACTACGGACTGCGCTGGCTCACCGAACGCGTGGAAAGCTTGAACGGCATGCTGAAAATCGAGCCCGCGGCGCCGCACGGCGTGTTGCTCGAGGTCTCGATCCCGATCCCGCTGGCGGAGGCTGCGCCGTGATCCGCGTCATGCTCGTCGATGACCATGCGCTGGTGCGAATGGGGTTTCGCATGCTGCTCGGCCAGTCGCAGATCGACGTCGTGGCCGAGTTCGACACCGGCGAACAGGCGTGCGCCGCGTATGCGCAAATCAAACCCGATGTCGTGGTGATGGACCTGTCGATGCCCGGCATGGGTGGCCTGGAGGCGCTGCGCCGTCTGCTCGCCCAGGATGAACAGGCGCGCGTGCTGGTGCTGTCGGCGCACGAAGACAGTGCGCATCCGCAGCGCGTGCTGCGCGGCGGTGCGCTCGGCTACCTGACCAAGCGCAGCGCGCCCGACGCGCTGATCGCCGCGGTTCGCGCCGTCGCCGCACGCGAACCGTATGTCGACGCCCAGACCGCGAAGCTGCTCGCCACCGCCCAGGTCAAAGGCCACGCGAGCCCGGCCGATGCGCTGAGCGAGCGCGAGTTCTCGGTCTTCATCCAGCTCGCGCGGGGTAAGAACGTGGCGCAGATCGCCGACAACCTGAAGCTCTCGCCGAGCACCGTGGGAACGCACCTTTATCACGTGAAGCAGAAGCTCGGCGCGAGCAACCAGGCCGAGCTGACACTGGTGGCATTGCAATGGGGCTTGATCCAGATTTGACCCGTTAACCCCCCGTATTTAGGGGTAAACCCTAAATCGGGAATGGTCCTTGCACTTCAGACCCGTCATAACGGCACATGCGCAGCCGTTCACGGGGGGTTTGTCATGAGGTGGTTTCATCTGACAGTTCTCGGTTTGGCCCTGACGGGGCCTGCACACAGCGAGGACATCATCGACGTATTGCGTCGCTCGCAGCAACAGCGCCTCGAAGCGCTGAAGCCCTCGGTGGACGAGGCCCGCGCGCAGGTGGTGCGCGCGACATTCGATAAATTGTTCCAGGCACTTCAGCCCGGCGCCACGATCGAGTTGCGGGTCGTCGGCAGCGGCAGCTACGCCGAGACAATGCACGGCCACATCATCGTCGCCAACGAGTCGCTCGCCGACCTGCCCGAGGGCGAACGTTTGTTCATCATCGCGCATGAAATTGGCCACGCGGCCAGCGGCCACTGGGCGCAGATGGGGCGCGTCTACCAACGCTGGGTGCCCGGCGCCGTGACGCAAGACAAGACCGATCCGGTGGCCGGCCTGCTCGGCCGCGACGCCTCAGGCCTGGCGCACCGCCAGGAATACGCCGCCGACGCGTTTGCGTTGCAAGCGCTCGAGAAGCTCGGCTGGCCGAACGACGTGGCGTTCTCGGCGTTCATGCGCCAGGGCATGCAGCACGACAGTGCCACGCACCCGGGAACGCGCAAGCGCATCGCGTCGCTGCGCGCGGCGCAGGCTGGGGCGCAGCCGCTGTCGGTGGAAGAGGCGGAGTAAGACACTCTCTGCGTGCCCCCGCGGCAGGGGAGACAGATCTCTGCCGTCAGCCGTTGCGGTGGGCTGGCGCGGCAATCCAGCGCGCGTGCTCAGCTTCAGACAGCGTCGAGAATTTGCCAGCCCACCGCGCCGGCGTGCTGGCGCAAACGCGCATCGGGCCGCACCGCCACCGGGTGCGTGACCGCGCTGAGCAGGGCCAGGTCGCTCGCCGAGTCGGAGTAGAACCAGCTCGATTCGAAGTCCGCCAGCGTGTGCGGCGGCCGATCGCGTGCCGCGAGCCAGGCCTGAACCCGCGCCAGCTTGTGTTCGCGGTAGCAGGGCAGGCCGTCGATCTCGCCGCTGGGCACGCCGTTCACCTGCACGGCTTCGGTGGCGAGCAAATGCTCGATCCGAAAGGCGCGCGCGAACGGCGCGGCAACCAGGCGTGATGTCGCGGTGACGATCGCGCACAGGTCGCCGCGCTCGCGATGGCTGGCCACGAGATCCAGCATCGCCTGGGGCAGCGCCGCGGCCAGTTCCAGTTCGAACGAGGCCGCGCAGCGCTGCAACTGCCGTGGCGCAAACGCCGCCAGCGGTGCCATGCTGGCACGGTGCATCGCGTGAATGTCGAGCGTGCCGGCCAGGTATTGGTGGCAGAAGTCGAGATAGCGGGCTTCGGCGTCGCTGTCGAGCGCACCGGCGCGCACCAGATGGCGCGTCCACGCCATGCCGCTGTCGAACGGGATCAGGGTGTGGTCGAGGTCGAACAGCGCGAGCTTCATCGGGACATCGTGCGTGCGGCACAAGTTTGGTCCGGCCCCGCCCGGCCCCTGCCGAGCCGCGGCATCGCAGCGCCCCTCAGGACCAATCGTCCATGTCGTGTTTGATCCTGTGCCGGTTCGCGATCAACTCCTCGACCGACGGTTCGTTGTTCAGCGCGCGCCGGATCGCGAGCTTGGTTGCCTCGTGGTTGGTGCGGTACATGTCGCGCTTGTCGAGGTTCGGGTCCTTGGCGCAACGCGGGTCGATCCACACCAGGGCGATGATGCACAGCTCGTTCGCGAGCTTCTTCGGAATCGTGCCGTCGATCAGGCAGTCGACCACGGCGTCGGCCGTCGCGCTTTGCACCACGCCGCCGAACAGCTCGATGTTGGCGCTGTCTTTCAGCGTGACCTTGGGCACCATCATCGTCGCGGGCCGCACCAGCTGGTTGCAGGCGCGGATCGCGAACATCGCCGTGTGGCCCTTGCTCTGCGCCATCAGGTTCGCGAACGCCTGGCCCACCGGACCGTCGGTGTAGCCGATCAGGATTTCGGGCATCGCGTCGGTGAACTGGCCTTCGCGGGCGAGCACCGTCGCCTCGCCGGTGTGAAAGATGTAGTTGTCGCTCATGGGATCCTCATGTCATGGGTGAAGGTCTTGGTGGATGCACGGCGCGTGCTGAATCGCCTGTCACGCTCTCAGCGCTGCGCCGAAATCAACTCGCCTTTGCCGTCGACCGCCAGGTCGCCGAGCCAGCGCTCGATGCGCCTGCCCGGCAGGTCCGCGAATGCGCCACCCTGGCGCGCCAGGTCGCGCGACAGCAATTGCCAGAACACGGGAGTTTCGGCGACTCCGGCAACGAAAGTCGGCGGCATCGCCGGCGGTGTCGTCGACGATGTGCCCGCGAACACCACGCTGCCTCGGCGCATGCCGAAGCCGGGGTGCGCACCGCAGCGCCCGCCGATCGCGATGGTTCCGGCGACCATTCGCGAGGCCAAAAAGTCGCCCGCATCGCCGAACACGAGCGCGCTGCCGCGGCGCATTCTGTCGCCGAAGCGCGCGCCCGCGTTGCCCTTCACGATCAGGCTGCCGCCGCGCATGCCGTCCATGCTGCCGGGAAGGGTGCTCGCCGCGAAATCGCCGACGTTGCCTTGGACAGCGAGGTTGCCGCCGGCCATCTCGCACGCCGCGAGGTCGCGTGCGCTGCCATCGATCCGGATGTCGCCGCTGCGCATGCAGGCACCGGCGTAGTCGCCGACGTTGCCCTCGACGATCAATTGCCCGCCGTCCATCAGCCAGCCGACGCGGTCGAAACGGGCGAGGTCGGCGGCAAAACGCAGCGCATCGTCAGCGCCGGGAGCAACGTGAAAGAACTCGGCCAGGGCAACGAGCGAATTGCCATAACCAACCCGAACCTGCTCCACCTGCGCGAGCGTCAACGTGGCGAGTGCCCCAGGCGTCACGCCGCGCAGGTCGACGCGCAACTGCGGTGCCTGTTTGGCGCGCAGCACCCAGCCGGTCACGCGCGCTCCCCGTGCACCAAACAGCGCGCGCTCATGCTGCCGAACTCCCCAGCAGCTGGTGCAAGTGAAAGTGGAACGGCCCGAGCTTGCCGCCGTAATTGCCGGCCGAGAGGCGCAGCAGTCCCCCGGCCGCGCCGAGTGCAATGCCGGAGTCCATGCCGACGCGCATCGCCGCAGCCACGTCACCTTCCGTCAAGCCGTCGATCACGATCTCCAACACGCATCGCGTCTCGGGCGTGAGTTCGCTGTGCGCCGCGAGGCCGTGCAGGCTCGGGCAAAACGCGTCGTTGGTCGACGCACCCAGGCTCGGGTACTTCGAACCGACTTTCGAGCCGGAGCGCACCACGCCGCCGGGAAACGGCATGATCACGCCGGGCAGAGCGCGCATCGCCGCGACCGCGCCTTGCGCCGCGGCGAGCGCGCTGTCGGTGTCGCGCGCCAGCAGCAACAGGTTGCCGCCGCCCACGCCCTTCGTCACCGCGGTCGTCTCTTGCGCGACAAACTCGCCGTCCATCACCGGGATGCGCCAATAGCGCTTGCCGCCGATCAACTTCGAGGTCTGCCAGCCGTCGCCGAAGAAGCGCAGGTTCTTGCCGAGCGCGATCGCCTCGCCAGCGTCGATGCCGGCGAAGACCGCGGTTGTCGGGCAGGTCAAGATGCACTGGCCCACGCGCCGCTCGAGCTGCTTCGCCAGCTCCTTGCCCGACATCGCGAACAGCAGCACGGCGATGCCCGGGCGGCCGTCGGGCGTCTCGTCGGCGGGGATTTCGCGTTCGATGCCGGCCTCGCAGCCGCAGGCGATCACCGAGGTCGCGAAACCGGTCGCAGCGACCGCGGCGTGGCGCGCCCATTCGAGGGTGTGCGCCGTGATGACGATGCGCGTCGCCTTCATCGGGAAGGCTTCGGCGAAGCTGTCGTCGATGCTCACGCCGTTGCGCAGCATGGCGGGTCGCGTCGCGCTGTCTTGCGTCATGCGCAGCGCCTCACCTGACTAACGACCATGGTCAGCTGTGCCAAGCGTCGCCCCCTCACCCCAGCCCTCTCCCCCGGGTACTGGGGAGAGGGAGCCGGTTCTTCTCCCTCTCCCGCTTGCGGGAGAGCAACTGTGTTCAAAGTCAAGCACTTTTTGAGGTCTGAAGATGTCGTGTGGGGTCCCACATCGTTTGGTCTCTGAGCATCGCAT
>JANOLA010000325.1:0-2173 GCA_031419535.1 Burkholderiales bacterium
CCGCCGTGATCCGTACCGAAGACGGCCCGCTGTTCTCGCCGATCACCGAGGTTGAAGTGCTCGCGCTGCCCGCCACCTGTGTCTACGCGAAAGACGAAGCCACCGATTGCGCGAACCGATCCGCGCTCGCGACATTGGCGCACAAACATGGTGTTGGAGCGGACAAGACCTTGGTGGTGGGGGGGCTGTACGACCACATCAACTTCATCCACCACCCGGATCCGCTGGTGCTGAAGATCGTCGAGGTCGCGCCGCCCGAACCGCCGAAATTGTTCGACCTGGTGCGCCATGTGCTTACCTATGCCGACCTGCCGGCGATCCGAGTCGAGCTCGAGCGCATTGAAATTGCCGACCTCGCGCGCCAGCATCCGTCGAAGGAATACCTGGTGCCTTGCCGGTCGGGCGGGCTCGAGAAACTCGGCGGCCATGTCTCGTTCCTCGACGAGCGCCCCGAGCATCGCCGCGACTGGGTGCTCGTGGGCTGCGAGCGCAGCCTGCAGTTCCACCGGCACTACTACGGCGACGAGCCGCCGCGCGTCGAGATGTGCCCGCGGCGCATTGCCGGGGCGCGCAGCTCGCCGACCATGGTGAAGTGCTGCCTGCTCGAATTCGACATCGAGCGCGAAGGCCAGGTGATGACGGTGCCGTGGGGCACCGACCTCGCGATGGTCGAGCGCGCGCTCTAGCAACTCGTCGGCGAAGGCGCTGAGCATGCTCGATAGCCACTGGCGCGACATCGCCGTCATCAAGGAGTTGCGCGGCCAGCGCAGCGCGGCGCCACGCAGCGCCGGGATGACGATGATCATCGACACGGGCCTGGGTGTGGCCGGCACGGCCGACGTGCTGGAAGCCGCGGGCGACTACATCGATTTGTGGAAGCTCAGCTTCGGCACCTCGATTTTCGTGCGCCCGGCGGTGCTGGAGCGCAAACTCGAACTCATCAAGTCGCGCGGCATCCTGGTGTGCCCCGGCGGCACGCTGTTCGAAGCGGCGATCCTGCAGCAGCCGGCGCGCCTGTACACGTCGCGCGCGGTGGCTGTGGGCTTCACCGCGGTCGAGATTTCCGACGGCACGATCGACCTCGCGGCGTTTCGACGCAAGCGCGTCATCGACGCCGCGCTGGAGGCGGGGCTGGTCGTCGTCACCGAGGTCGGCAAGAAGGACCCGAGCGCACAACCGCCATTGGAGAAGCTCGCCGAACAGGCGCTGCGCGACATGGAGTGGGGCGCGCGCTGGGTGATCGTTGAAGGGCGTGAATCGGGAACGGGTGTGGGCGTGTACGACGACGAAGGCGGCGTCGACGCGGCGGGCCTCGACACCTTTGCGCGCATCCTCGGCGCGAAAGCGGACCGGCTGATTTGGGAGGCGCCGCTGAAGCACCAGCAGACCGCGCTGATCGAGCGCTTCGGCGTCAATGTGGGCCTGGGCAACGTGGCACCCGAACGCGTGCTCGCGCTAGAAGCGCTGCGCCTGGGGCTGCGCTTCGAAACGCTCAAGCCGATCGCCGACAAGCTGCGCCGCACGGGGCAGTGGGCGTCCGAGCAGATCGAGGCGGTGGTGATCGGCGAGGCGATCGACGGGCGGCGCAGCTTGTCGCGCCCGCCGCACGCGCCGCATGGCCCTGCCGACCCGGGCACGCTGAAGGCGCGGGATGGAGGGCACTGAAGGCGGGACGGCCGGCACCGCAGCCGACGCCGGCACCGCGCACGCGCTCAAGATCGGCGGGCGGCTCGCGCAGTCGCCCGGCGCCGAGCTGGTGGCGCAGGCGTTTGCCGAAGAGTTGCGGCACCAGGCGTGCCTCGCGGGGGCGATCGGACCGGTCGACTTGGCCTATGTGCTCGCGCTGACCGAAGCCGGGCTCGTGCCGCGCGACGCGGGGCGCGAGCTCCTTGCCGCATTGCTCGAATTGCATGACCACCCCGAGCAACTCGCACTCGACCCACGGCGCGGCGACCTCTACACGAACCGCGAGGCCTGGCTTGCGGCACGCACGCCCGCCGCCGATTGGCTGGGCGCCGGGCGCGCGCGCCGCGAAGCGATCACGACGGCTTTTCACCTCGTCGTGTGCGAACGTGTGCGTGCACTCGCGGCTTCGCTCGCCGGCCTGGCGAAGCAACTGATCGCCTTGGCGGAACGGCACCGCGAAGCCTTGATCGCCGACTACACCTACCTG
>JANOLA010000326.1:0-6392 GCA_031419535.1 Burkholderiales bacterium
TGCATGTGCAGGTGCTGCACCTCCTGGCGCCCGTCCTCGCCGGTGTTGACCAGGGTTCGAAATCCGTTGCTCACGCCGAGTTCGAGCGCCAGGCGCGGCGCCAAGCGCAGCATGCGCCCAAGCAGCGCCTGGTGCGCATCGTCCACGTCATACAGCGTGGCGATGTGCTGCTTGGGAATCAGCAAGAAGTGCACCGGCGCCCAGGGCGCGATGTCGTGAAAGCCGAACAGAAGCTCGTCCTCGTAAACCTTTTGGCTCGGAATCTTGCCGGCAACGATTTTGCAGAAGATGCAGTTCGGGTCGTGGCTCATTCCTGTCCTTTCTCAGGCACGGGCATCGGCGTGTGGCTGCTCAGGTTGACCCAGCCGCGAACCACGCGGTAGAGGAACCAGATCGAAATGATCGCCCACGCGATCCAGCCCGGCACCAGAAACAACAGCCACAACCACGAAGTGACGAGGTACAAGCCGCCGGCCCAAAGCACGCTGCGGATGCGCCAGCGGAAGTGCGATTCCTGCCAGCTCCCGAGCGCGTCGTCTTTCTTCACCATGTCGATGATGAACGCCACCAGCAGCAACAGCACACTCGCTTGCACGCCCGGCAATACCGCGCCCACCGCGACGATCGTGTGCAACAGGTAGCTGATCTGGCCGATCGTCTTCAGCGACCGCTCGCGCTCGCCGGCGTCGATCACTTCGTTCATGTGCTGTCTCCTTCGCGCCCTTTCAATTTGCGCGCGGCGAATTCTTCCAAACCGGATTGGTCTTCGCGCCGCTCCAGCTCTTTCAGCACGTCGGCCGGCGACAAGCCGAACGCCGCCAGCGCCAGCATGCTGTGAAACCACAGATCGGCGACTTCGTGAACGATTTTCCCGGTGTCGCCGTCCTTGCACGCCATCACCGTTTCAGTCGCCTCTTCGCCGATCTTCTTCAAGATCGCGTCGGTCCCCTTGTTGAACAGGCGCGCGACATAACTCGTGTCAGGGTCGCCCTGCCGGCGCGCGGCGATCACCTGTGCCAGGCGCTCGAGGGTTTGATTGCTGTCGGTCACTGGAGGCTCAACCTGATCAAGACCCATAGATGCTCGCCGGGTCCTTCAAGACCGGCTCGACATCGACCCAAGCGCCATCGCGCAAGACCCGGAAGAAACACGAGTGCCTGCCGGTGTGGCAGGCGATCGGCGGTTGATGGCCGAGTTGTTCCACTTTGAGCAGCACGACGTCGTTGTCGCAGTCCAGGCGCACTTCCAAGACCTTTTGCACGTGACCACTTTGTTCGCCCTTGTGCCAAAGGCGCTTTCGCGAGCGGCTGAAATACACCGCCTCGCTGCGTTTCACGGTCTGCGCCAGCGCCTCGCGATCCATGAACGCGAACATCAGCACATCGTTGCTGCCGGACTCTTGCGCGATCACCGGCACCAAGCCTAACGCGTCCCACTTCACTTCGGCCAGCCAGTCCATGCGGGCCAGTGTAGCGGCGCTCTGTTTCAGGCGATGTGGGTCGCGCCGGTGAAGCCGCGCTCCGCCGCGAACCAGCGCAGCACCGGCAGGCTGCCGGGCAAGAGCGGTGCCACTGTCACCGGCAGCGACTGCCAGGCGAAGGCCTGGCCTTCGCGCATCTCCAGCTCGCCGCTCCAATCGAACACCTTGCAGAAATGCAGGCGAACCCGGGCGTGCGGGTAGTCCATCAGTTCCACCTTCCACGGCTGCGCAACGCCGATGCGGATTCCCAGTTCTTCGTGCAGCTCGCGCGCCAGGGCTTGCGCCGTCGTCTCGCCGGCCTCCAACTTGCCTCCGGGAAATTCCCAATGCCCGGCGAACACCTTGCCGGGCGGGCGGGTCGTCATCAGAAAGCGACCTTGGGCGTCGATCAACACCCCCACGGCAACGTCCACAGGTGTGCGCTTGGACGCCGCTGGCGCCGCCGCGGCGTCGGCCGAGCGATCGCCTGCGGTTTGCGTATCGGCCGCTTTCAAGCGGCATGCCTTCCGGAATAGTCCTTCGCAAACTGGTAAGCCACGCGCCCGGACCGCGAGCCGCGCTCGAGCGCCCAGACCAGGCACTCCTGGCGCGCCTCTTGAATCGCGCCTTCAGCGACCCCGAAACCGCGCAGCCACTGCGCCACGATGGCCAGGTATTCGTCCTGGCTGAACGGGTAGAAGCTGACCCACAGCCCGAAGCGCTCCGACAACGAAATCTTTTCTTCCACCACTTCGCCAGGGTGGACCTCGCCATCTTCGGTGTGCTTGTAGCTGAGGTTCTCTTTCATGTACTCGGGCAACAGGTGGCGCCGGTTGCTCGTCGCGTAGACGAGCAAGTTGTCGCTCGCCTGCGCCACCGAACCATCGAGGATCGACTTCAATTCCTTGTAGCCGGCCTCACCCTCGTCAAAACTCAGGTCGTCGCAAAACACGATGAAGCGCTCGGGGCGCTCGGCGACGAGGTCGACGATGTCGGGCAGATCCACCAGATCCGTCTTGTCGACTTCAATCAGGCGCAGGCCACGCGGCGCGAAGTGGTTCAGGCACGCCTTGATGAGCGAACTCTTTCCGGTGCCGCGCGCCCCGGTGAGCAGCACGTTGTTCGCGCCATGCCCAGCGACGAACTGCTCGGTGTTGCGCACCAGGCGTTCCTTTTGCGGATCCACTTCCACCAGATCGTCCAGGCGAATCGTCGCAGCGTGTCGAACCGGCTCGATGAAACCGGACCCGCCGCGCTTGCGGTAGCGAAACGCGTTCGCCGCCGACCAGTCCGGCGCCTGCAAGGCATGCGGCAGCACGGATTCGAGCCGCCCGAGCAGCGATTCGGCGCGCGCGATCAAATGGCTCAAGGCTTCGTTGGGAACGGTCATGCGCTGCGAACTCGGGGCTTTTGCTGCGGCGCGCAGTGTAGCGGTGGCCCGGCGACCGCGTCGCAGCGGCATTCGCCGCGGCCATGCTTCGCTTGCGCCAGAATGTTCGGCGAGCCGACGCAATTCAATCGAACCCGCGATGACCACCCTCCCCCGCAAACGAACTGCGCCGCACTTCGCCGGCAACCGACGCCGCTTTCTGCTCGCCGCAGGGGCGGCATGCTGCGTGCCCGCGTCGCACGCCCAGGAATACCCAACCAAGCCGATCCGCATCGTCGTGCCGTTTTCGGCCGGTGGCGCCGTCGACGGGCCGACGCGTGTCATTGCGCAGGAGTTGAGCAAGCGCCTGGCGCAGCAAGTCAACGTCGAGAACCGGCCCGGCGCGGGTGCGACGCTCGGCAGCGAGAGCGTCGCGAGAGCCGCGGCGGACGGCTACACGCTGCTGCTGGCGTCGCAAACAAACGCGATCAGCGCAACGCTCTACCCCAAGCTCAATTTCCAGCCGCTCGACGATTTCGCGCCGATTTCACTGCTCGGCCGCGAGCCCGCCGTGCTCGTGGTCAACCCGAAGCTGCCGGTGCGCAGCGTTGCGGAGCTGATTGCGTACCTGAAAGAGCGGCCCGGCCAGATCGACTACGCGTCTTCGGGCAACGGCAGCGGGCAGCATCTGTTCGCCGCGCAATTCCTGTCGCTGGCGGGACTGCGCATGAACCACATCCCGTACCGCGGCAGTGCGCAAGCGACGACCGACCTGATCGGCGGCCAGGTCATGCTCGCGATGCCAGGTATCGCGGGAATGCTCGGCCACATCCGCAGCGGCAAGTTGCAGGCGCTGGCCGTCACCTCCGCGCAGCGCTCGCCGCAGTTGCCCGACGTGCCGACGCTGGCCGAATCGGGCTTCCCCGCGATGGTGGCTTATGTGTGGCTGGGGCTGCTCGCGCCCAAAGGCACGCCGGCTGCGATCATCGAGCGGCTGAACCGCGAAGTACAAGCCGCGCTCGCCTCACCGGAAGTCAAGACCTACATGGCCGTTGCCTCGATCGAAGCGCTGGGCTCGAGCCCCACTGAGTTCGCCGCCTACTTTCGCGAAGAACAAAACCGCTGGGCCGGCGTGATCCGCGAAACCGGGGCCAAGATCGATTGAACCAAATCACCCTCCCAGGCGAATCCCACCCATGAGCCCAGCTTCATCGTCGATTTGCAACGCCACCGTCACCGGCGTCGAGCACTGGGCGCACAAAGGCAACGTGCGCCTGTTCCTGTGGGAAAAGTTCGTCGACTCGCCAGCGAACAAGCCCGCGCTGCTGTTCGTGCACGGCTCGTCGATGGCGTCGCAGCCGACCTTCGACCTCAGCGTGCCCGGCCGGCCCGACTCGTCGGTGATGGACTGGTTCGCGCGCCGCGGCTTCGTCTGCTGGTGCGTCGACATGGAAGGCTACGGCCGCTCCGACAAGAGCCGCGACATCACCTGCGACATCGCCAACGGCGCCGACGATCTGCAATCCGCCACCGACCACATCGCACAGATGCGCGGCGTCACGAGCTTCATGGCCTACGGCATCTCGTCCGGCGCGCTGCGCGCCGCGCTGTTCGCGCAGCGCTGCCCGACACGCGTGGCCCGGCTCGTGCTCGACGCCTTCGTCTGGACGGGCGCGGGCAGCCCCACGCTCGAGCAGCGGCGCAAAAAATTGCCCGAGTTCATGAAGAGCAAACGCCGCCCGATCGACCGCGCCTTCGTCTATTCGATCTTCGAACGCGACCACCCAGACTGCGCCGAAAAGCGCGTGATCGACGCGTTCGCCGACGCGATCCTCGCGCTCGACGACTCGATGCCCAACGGCACCTACATCGACATGTGCTCGCGCCTGCCGATCGTCGACCCGCGGCAAATCACCGTGCCGACGCTGATTCTGCGCGGCCAGTTCGACGGCATCGCCGGCATCGACGACCTGATCGACTTCTTCAAGCGGCTGCCCAACCCGGACAAGCAGTTCAGCGTGATGTCAGGCATCTCGCACGCGAGCTTCCAGCAGAAGAACTACCTGATGGTCTACGACATCCTGCACGGCTACTTCACGCGAGGCGAGCCGCAGTACACCGCAGCAGGCGCGTGAACCCGGCGTGGCCGGGCTCCAGCAATCTCAGCCGGTCACCAGCATGCGCAGCGACGCGTCGAGGAACTCCGTCGGGCTGCGCTTGAACCCGGATCGCGTGTAGCGCTGCAGCCGCCCGACCGCAAATGCCGTCAAGACGGAGGCCTGAGCGTTCGCATCCACCGTCGGCGTGGCCGAACCCGCGGCCTCGGCAGAGACGCGCAGACTGGCGCGCAACTGCGATTCGATGCGGTCGAAAAACTGGTTCATGCGAGCGAGCAGCCGGTCGTGTTCGAACACCAGCGCGTCGCCCACCATCACGCGCGTCATGCCGGGATTCTTTTCACCGAACGTCAGCAGCACGGTCAGCACCTTGTGCACCTGCATGCGCGCATCGGTTTCGCGCTCGTTGATCTGGTTCACGAGCGTGAACACGCTTTGCTCGATGAACTCGATCAAGCCCTCGAACATCTGCGCCTTGCTCGCGAAATGCCGGTACAGCGCCGCTTCGCTCACGTCGAGCTTGGCCGCCAACGCCGCGGTCGTGATGCGCTCGGCACCGGGCTGCTCGAGCATCGTCGCCAAGGTTTGCAGGATCTGAATGCGCCGCTCGCCGGGCTTGGGGCGCTTGCGCGCGCTGGCCGCGGGCGCTGCCTGGGTCTGCACATCGCCTTGGGCAGCGACAGTGTTCGGGTCGGGGGTGTGCATCGTCTCAGGTTCAAGCGCTATCGCGAGTTGATTCTGGCACACCGCCCCGAGGGGCCGTGCCAAGGGTGAACACCGACTTTGCTCGTGGAAAACCCGAGATCGGCCGGTTCACGCAGTGTTCATTGACGGGTCTGTGCGAACCGAGCGTGGCTCGCAGGCCACAAACCTCGCTCAGTGCGAGCGGATCATGGTCCCGTAAGCCTGATCCGTCAGCACCTCGAGCAGCATCGCGTGCGGCACGCGTCCGTCGATGATGTGCACCGTATTGACGCCATTCCTCGCCGCTTCCAGCGCCGAGGCTATTTTCGGCAGCATGCCGCCGCTGATCGTTCCGTCGGCAAACAGCGCGTCGATTTCGCGTGCCGACAAGTTGGTCAGCAGCTTGCCTGCCTTGTCCAGTACACCCGGCGTGTTGGTCAGCATCATCAGCTTTTCCGCCTTCAACACCTCGGCGAGCTTGCCCGCCACCACGTCGGCGTTGATGTTGTAGTTTTCGTTGTCGGCGCCGAATCCGAGCGGTGAAATCACCGGAATGAACTGGTCGTCTTGCAGCGCGCGCACCACACTGGGGTCAATCGACTCGATCTCGCCGACCTGGCCGATGTCGTGCACTACCTGCGGGTCGTCGCGGTCCACCATCTTCATCTTGCGCGCCCGGATCAAGCCGCCGTCGCGCCCGGTCAGCCCCACTGCCTTGCCGCCGGCGACGTTGATCAAGCCGACGATGTCTTGCTGCACCTGG
>JANOLA010000327.1:0-9252 GCA_031419535.1 Burkholderiales bacterium
AAGGCCGAGGCCACGTGCTCATTGCCGTGCAACACGTCTTTCGCGAACGACGGGAATTGCGCGAGGAACACCGCGCCGAAGAACCACATCCATGAAATGCCGAGCAGCGAGCGGAACACGACGATGTTGCCGCGCGCGAGCCGCAGGTTGCGCCAGGTTTCGCTGAACGGGTTCCAGTTGATGCGCAGGCCCGGGTCGGTGGCCGGCGAGGCAGGGATGAATTGCGCCGTCGCGCGGCCGATCACTGCCAGGCTCAGACACGCCCAGCAGACATAGGCCGCGCCCACCTCGGGCACGCCGATCAACAGGCCGCCGGCGACGTTGCCGAGCAGGATCGCGACAAAGGTGCCCATCTCGACGACGCCGTTGCCGCCGGTGATTTCGCGCTCGTTCAGGTGCTGCGGCAGGTAGGCGAACTTCACCGGCCCGAACAGCGTGGAATGCAGCCCCATCAGGAACACGCAGCCCAGCAATACCGGCACGTTGGCGGCGATGAAACCCCAGCCGGCGAGCGCCATGATCGCGATTTCCAGCGACTTGACGAAGCGTATCAGCAGCGTCTTCTCGAACTTGTCGGCCATCTGCCCGCTCGTCGCGGAGAACAGCAGGAACGGCAGGATGAACAGCGCGCCGATCGCCAGGCCGGCCAGTGCTGGCGGCAACCATTGCACCTGCACCTGGTACGTCACCATCACGGTGAACGCGAACTTGAACAGGTTGTCGTTGCCGGCGCCGAGGAACTGGGTCCAGAAAAACGGCGCGAAACGGCGTTGCCGCAGCAGCGTGAATTGATTCGAGTGCGAGTCGCTCATTCGCGGTGGGCCGGGTTGTCGACGGTGCCTTGCCGGCCGAGGCCGGCGGTGCGCGCAGCCCACTGGCGCGCCCGGCTGGGATCGAACCAGCAACCCCTGCCTTCGGAGGGCAGTACTCTATCCATTGAGCTACGGACGCAGGCGGCGGATTCTATCAGCGGGGGTTCGCGACAGGCCCTCGGCCGCGCCCGCGTGGCGCGCTGTTGACACTGGCCACGCCTATAATTCCGCCCTTTTGAGCGCGGCCAGCGGCAGCTCTTGCGCGGCGCAAATCAAGCCTCAACGAAGTGTGGCTCTGCCACTTTCGTTGACCCCCTCGGGGGCGGGCCGGGCGAAATCCGGCCCTGGGGCGCTCAATACCGACAAGCCGAAGGAGCCCCATGAGCCAAGCCGAGTCCGATGCCGTCTACCAGCACGGGAGCCTGATCAAGACGCCCAAGCAGCTGATCGTCACGATCTCTCTGTCGTTCGCCATTCCCATCGCGGTGATCGTGCTGCTCGTGAGCTACGTGACCCGCGATCTGGCGCCGCCTCCCGGCACCGATGGCTTGGCCCCGCAAGCCGTGGCAGCGCGCATCGCGCCGGTGGGCAAGGTCGAGATCAGGGACGCATCGAACGCCGCCGAAGCGAAGTCCGGCGAACAGGTGTTTGCCGCGATGTGCACGGCCTGCCACACGCCCGGCGTGGCCAACGCGCCCAAACTCGGCGATTCAGCGGGCTGGTCGCCGCGCCTGGCGACGGGCTATCCCGCGCTGCTGAACTCGGCGTTGAAGGGCAAGGGCGCGATGCTCGCGCAGGGCGGCGGTGATTTCAGCGATTTTGAGATCGGCCGCGCCGTGGTCTACATGGCCAACAAGTCCGGCGGCAAACTCGAAGAACCGAAGGCGCCGGCGAAGTAAGCGACGTGCGTGCTGGCTTACGGCGCGGCGTGCCGCGCTGCCGGGCTCAGCACATGGCCGAAGCGCGCGGCCAGCGCCGCGAAGGCGCATTCGCTCGGCGCCCACTGACCTGCGTCGATCGCGCGGCCTGCGCGTTCCACGTCCAGGCTGTGCACGAGGCCCAGACCGAGATCGGTGGCGAGGAACAGGCGCCCGGTTTCGTCGAGCCAGGCCGACTCAAACCGCGCGGGTTGCGCCGTGTGCGATTCGATCAGCCAGCCCGTGCCCACTTCGGCAATGCGCCAGATCCACGGCGCCACTTCGAGCTCGACGTAGACGCGCTGCGGCCCGTTCTGGAAGTACCAGCAACCGGCGGCGTCGCGCGCGTAGTTGCGCTCGATGAAACCGAGCAAGCCGTGATGTTCGATGCGGCTGCCGCGGGCCTGCGTGAACGCTCCCGCGGCCTGGGTGCGCTCATCGCGCAAGTACCAGTGGCCGCGCGCGTCCAGGCCGAGCCAGCCGCGGCAGTGCGGCACATTCGGCCATTTGCGCAGCGCCGCTTCAACGATTTCATCCATGATGCGATGCTGGCGCAAATTCAGCCGACGATGGGGTATCGAATGTGGCGCTGAATGTGGCACCGAATGTGGCATCAAACCAGGCCATCACCAGTTCCGGAAGCGACTTCATGTGGCCGGGCCAAGGCCCGCCGGGAAACCCGACGTGGCCGCCGTGCGCCGGCTGCATCAGCGTCACCCACGCTCCGAGCTGCGCGGCCGGCGCGTCGCCGCGAGGCAGGCTGGACGCGGGCACGAAGGGGTCGTTCAGCGCGTTGAGCACGAGTGCTGGAATCCGAATGCACTGAAGTTGCGGCTTGGCCGACGCGCGCGCCCAATAGTCGTCGGTATCGCGAAAGCCATGCAGCGGCGCGGTCACGACGTTGTCGAATTCATAGAGGTTGCGCGCCGCCAGCAGCGTGTCGCGATCGAACAGGCCCGGGTGCTGGCGCAGCTTGCGCAGCGCCTTGGGCTTCAGGCTGCGCAGGAACATGCGCGTATAGACCTGTGCGTTGAAGCCGCGCCCGATGGCGTGGCCACTCGCGGTCAGATCGATCGGCGCGCACACCGCGGCAACGCCCTGCACACTCGCCGACGCCGTGGTGCCGGCTTCTTGCGCCCAACGCAACAGCGCATTGCCGCCGAGCGACACGCCCAACGCGAAGATCGGGCCGGTGTGCGCGCCGCGCAGGCGCTGCAGGATCCAGTTCACCTCCTCGTGATCGCCCGAGTGGTACGCTCGCGGCGCCAGATTCATGTCGCCCGAGCAGCCACGGAAATGCGGCACGACGAAGCGCCAACCGTTGATGCGCGCCCAATCCGCGAACGCCAGCGCGTAGTGGCTTCCCGAGCTGCCCTCCAGGCCGTGAAACAGCACCAGCAGCGGCGCGTGCGCGTGCGCATCCGTCCAATCGAGATCGATGAAGTCGCCATCCGGCGTGGCCCAGCGCTCGCGCCGGTACTCGGGCCGCGGGCGCAGCAAACGCTTGTTGACGAGTGCCGGCCAGAGGGTTTGCGCGTGGCCTCCTGGCAGCCATGCCGGCGCGCGATAGCCCGTTGTACGTTCGCCCGCGGTCGCTTCGCGCCCGCCCCAAGGGTCACGCAGCGGCCCCTCCAGGGCCACGGGGGCGAGCAAGCGTCTTGGGTCGGCCCGGCGACGCATGCTCAATGCAGCACAGCCGCCGGGTCGGCGCCCTCTTGCGGCTCACCCTGCACACCGGGGCTAGCGTGGTGCGCGACGATGCGCCAGCCGGCCGGCGTTTCGACGTAGACGTTGCTCGCGACCACCCAACCCGACGCCACACCCCGCGCTTCGCGCACCTGCACGCGTTCGAGCACGCTGTGCACGGCGAGCGCTGGAGCGTCGAGGCAGCGCACTTTTTCCGGGTGAATGTCGATCGGCCCATTCGTGAAGATGGCCTCGAAGCTCGCGCGCACCGCCGCGTGCCCGATGAACCGGGTGCCGCCGGGGTGCACACACAGCACCTCGTCGTCATCGGCCCACAGCGCCATCAACGCCTCGATGTCGGCATTGCGCAGCGCCGCGTAGAACTGCTGCTCGACCTCCGCCGCCGAGGTGAGCGCCAGGGTCGGGATCGGCGGCGGCTTGCTGCGCGGCATTGAGTGAACTTAACGGAAGACGATTGTCTTGTGGCCGTTCGCCAGCACGCGATGCTCGACATGCCAGCGCACCGCGCGCGCCAGCACCACCGACTCGACGTCGCGCCCCACGGCGCTCAGGTCTTCCGGACTCAGCGAATGGTCGACGCGCGCAACGTCTTGTTCGATGATCGGCCCTTCGTCGAGTTCGGCGGTCACGTAGTGCGCCGTCGCGCCGATCAGCTTGACGCCGCGGTCGTGCGCCTGGAAGTAGGGCTTCGCGCCCTTGAAGCTCGGCAGGAAACTGTGGTGGATGTTGATCGCCCTGCCCCGCAGGAACTCGCAGAAATCGGGGCTCAGGATCTGCATGTAGCGCGCCAGCACGACCAGATCGACGTTCAGCTCGTTGACCAGCGCCTCGACCTGGCGTTCCTGCGCACGCTTCGCCTCGGCGCCCGATCCCGCGGCCAGCGGCAGGTGGTGGAACGGCACGGAAAAGCGCGCCGCGAGCTCGGCGAAGTCGGGGTGGTTCGACACCACGGCGCCGATGTCCACGCCGAGCTGCCCGGATTGCCAGCGGTACAGCAAATCGTTCAGGCAATGGCCGAACTTGCTGACCATCAGCAACAGGCGCGGCCGCTGCACCAGCGAATGAATCCGCGCCTGCATACCGAACTGCTGGCGCACATTGGTGAACAAACGCTCCAGCGTCGCCGCGCAGTCCAGGTGCTCGGGCGCGCCGAAGTGCACGCGCATGAAAAACAGCCCGGTGCTGTCGGCGTGGCCCACGTCGCCGAACTGCTGCGAGTCGATGATGTTGCAGCCTGCCTGGTAGAGCAAGCCCGAGACGGCATAGACGATGCCTTCCTTGTCCCGGCACGACAGCGTCAAAACGAACTCGCGGGACGAGGGCATGGTTCAGGGCCGTGGGGCAGACGCGGCGGATGGCTCGGTGTCGATTGTACGAACCGACGCCTGCGCGGCAGGACTTTGCCGCGCGCGCGTGAGCGCCGCCTGCGCGCGCGCGGGGGCGATTTCCACCAGGCAGCGCGTATGCCCGAAGCGGCAACTGCGCTCGAAGCACGGCGCGCAGTCGAGCTTCAGCTCGTCTTTCAGCCAAAGCACTTGCGCGCGCGGGTTCAGCGGCGGCGTGTGCAGCGGGCTCGTCGAGCCGAACAATCCGACCTGCGGGATGCCGAACGCGGCGCCCACATGCATCAACCCGGAATCGTTGCTGACCATACCGCTTGATCCGGCGATCAAGGCCATCGCCTCGATCAGCGAGGTCTTGCCGGCGAGCACGCGGCAGGCCGGCGTGGCGGCGGCCGCGATCGACTCGCACAGGGCGGATTCCTTGGGCGAACCGAGCAACAGCACCGGCGCCCCGCTTTGCTCGAACAAGGCGCGCGCCAGCGTCGCGTAGTGCTCGGCGGGCCAGCACTTGGCAGGGCCGTACTCGGCGCCCGGGGCGAACACCCAGTAGCCGCCTTCGCTCACTCCGGCTCGCTGCGTGGCCTGGGCTCGCGCGTTCGCATCGAGGCTCAGCCGCGGTGCCGGCGCCGGTGTCGGCGCTGGCTTGTTGCGCGCCTCGGCCGGGCGGTCATGCCCCGCCACGGCGCTCGTGCGCGCACCCGCCAGCGCGAGATAGAACTCGACCATCGGTGGACGCTTCGCGCCGTTGTCCAAGCGCCGGTTCAGCAGCAGCCAGCGCCCCTCGCCGAAGTAGCCATGGCGCTGTGGAACCCGTGCCAGGAATGGAATCAACGCCGACTTCAAGGAGTTCGGCAGCACATAGGCGCCGTCGAACTGGCCGCGCAAGCCGCGCGCGATGTGGCGGCGCTTCGCCCAGTCGAGTCGGCCATGTGCGAACGGCCATTCGAGCACCGTGCCCACTTGCGGCATCGCCCTGTACACCGGCGCCACCCACGGCAGCGCGGCCACCGTGAGCTGCTCGCCGCGCGCCGCCTGTGCGGCGAGCAGCGGCTCGCTCATCACCGCGTCGCCGATCCACTGCGGCGCGACCACCAAGGTGCGCACGTGCAGACTCTCAGTGCCCGTGCACCTTCTCGCCCGCCTTCAGCACATACACCGTGCCGCAATACGGGCACTTGCCCTGGCCGGTGCTGGCCACGTCGATGAAGACCTTGGGGTGGTTGCTCCACAGCGCCATCTTCGGGTTCGGGCAGAACACGACACCCGGCCCCTGCAGGTCTTTCGCCGAAACCTCGACCGCGCTGCGGCTCATGGCTCGTCCCTGCGCGGATTCATACCGGTGTCAGCCACTCGGCGTACTTGGGGTTGCGCCCGTTCACGATGTCGAAGAACGCGCTTTGAATCTTCTCCGTGATCGGGCCGCGCGAGCCGGCGCCGAGTTCGATGCGATCGAGCTCGCGGATCGGCGTCACTTCGGCCGCGGTGCCGGTGAAGAACGCTTCGTCGCAGATGTAGACCTCGTCACGTGTGATGCGTTTTTCGACGAGTTTCAGGCCGAGGTCGGAGCAAATCGCGAACACGGTGTTTCGCGTGATGCCGTTCAGTGCCCCGGCCGACAGATCGGGCGTGTAGACCACGCCACCCTTGATGACAAACAGGTTTTCGCCCGCGCCTTCGCTGACGAAGCCCGAGGCGTCGAGCAGCAGCGCTTCGTCGTAGCCGTCGTCCAGCGCCTCCATGTTGGCGAGGATCGAATTGGTGTAGTTGCTCACCGCCTTGGCCTGCGTCATCGTGATGTTCACGTGGTGCCGCGTGTAGCTCGAGGTCTTGACGCGGATGCCGCGCTTCAGCCCTTCATCGCCCAGGTAAGCGCCCCAGGCCCACGCGGCGACCATCAGGTGGATCTTGTTGCCCTTGGGCGAGACGCCGAGTTTTTCCGAGCCGATCCAGGTGAGCGGGCGCAGGTAACACGATTCGAGCTTGTTCTCGCGCACCACCGTGCGCTGCGCCTCGCACACCTGCTCGAAAGTGAACGGGATCTTCATGCGCAGAATCTTCGCGCTGTTGAACAGGCGCTCGGTGTGCTCGCGCAGGCGAAAGATCGCCGTGCCGCGTTTCGTGTTGTAGGCGCGCACGCCTTCGAAGGCGCCGCAGCCGTAGTGCAGCGTGTGGCTCAGCACGTGAATCTTGGCGTCGCGCCATTCCACCAGCTCGCCATCCATCCAGATTTTTCCGTCGCGGTCTTCCATTGACATGGTTCGGCTCCTGTTCAGTCCGCCGATTCTAGGAGCGTGACGGGAGCGCCTTCTTCCTGCGCACGGGTCAAGGCCCAGCTCGCGAGTTTGCCGCGGGCAAACACCAGCGTGACGGTGGCGCCGCCGGAGTCGCTCCAGGCCCAGGTCTCGGGCTCGGCCCGGAGCTTGAGGCCCAGGCTGCGCGTCAGCGATACCACTTGCATGAGAGTCAGCTTGTTGCGCAGCTTGGAGTGCAGCATCACGGCGCTCTTCACATGGCCCACCGGCGCATGCGCCGCGTTCTTCATGACGCGCAAGGCGCGGTTGAACTGGAGCACGAGCCAGAACACGATCAAGCTGAACGAGAACACCAGACCCTGCCAACCGTAACCCTGCCAGCCGGCGGCGAGCGCGGCAATGGCCAGGGCCCAACCGACGATAGGGTTCATGCAGCCACCACCTCGGACTCGAAGCGACCGACACGCCCGCTGCGCAGCGCGTCGGCCCAGTCGCCGCGACCGTTCGCTTCCGCCCGGCGCGCGGCGGCATCGGCGTCGTAGGGAACGCAGCGGTGCTCGACTTGCCACTGGCCTGCGGCGCCGGTCAGCAAGGCGTAACGCGCGTGCGGTGTCCCGTTCTCGACCACATGCGGGTTCGGATGCGTGTCGTCATAGGCCTGCAGGCCCACGCTGCCCGGGTTCACCACAAGCCGGCCGTCCGCCAGCAACGCGTCGCGCGGCACATGCGTGTGGCCGCACAGGATCAGGCGTTGCGGCACATCGAGCGCGCGCGCTGCCACTTCGGCGCTGCTGGCGGCGCGGATCCCTGGGGCGCCGCCGCGAACGAAGTCGGGCGTCACGGTTTCGAGAAAATAGTGCAGGTCGCTCGACGGCGTGCCGTGGCAGCAGAACACGTCGCCGCCGACCAGACGGGTCGCGGGCAAAGCGGCGAGCCAGGCGCGCTGCGCTTGCGTCAAGCGGGCCGCGGCGAAGGCGTCGGAAGCGCCGTGCGGCGCAGTCGCGAGCACCTGGCGCTCGTGGTTGCCGCGAATCGTCGGCAGGTCGAGCGCCATCAGGAGCTGCGCCGTTTCGCTCGGCCAGAGCGGGCCGGACACGATGTCGCCGAGGTTCAGCGTCAGGTCGACGCCGGCCCGCGCGATGTCAGCGAGCACGGCCTCGAGCGCCGGCAGGTTGCCGTGGATGTCGGAGATGGCGGCGAGTCTCAACGCGGTCGCTCCTACAGGCCGCGCGCCAGCTCGATCGCCTGCTCGATTCGCTCCACCGCGTGCACCGTCAGGCCTTCGATGGGGCGCCGCGGCGCGTTTGCCTTTGGCACGATGGCGACGCTGAACCCGAGTTTTGCGGCTTCCTTCAAACGCTCCTGGCCGCGCGGCGCGGGGCGCACTTCGCCCGCCAGGCCGACTTCGCCGAACGCGACAAATCCGCGCGGCAGCGGCCGGCCGCGCAGGCTGCCTTGAATCGCCAGCATCACCGCCAGGTCGGCGGCGGGTTCGCTGATGCGCACACCGCCCACCGCATTCACAAACACATCCTGGTCCAGGCAGGCGATTCCCGCATGGCGGTGCAGCACGGCGAGCATCATCGCCAGGCGGTCCCGGTCCAGGCCGACGCTCAGGCGGCGTGGGCTCGGCCCGCCGCTGTCCACCAGCGCCTGCACCTCCACCAGCATCGGCCGCGTGCCTTCCACCGTGACGAGCACGCACGAGCCCGGCACCGGATCCCCATGCGTCGACAGAAAAATCGCGCTCGGGTTCGACACGCCCTTCAGGCCGCGCTCCGTCATCGCGAACACGCCGATCTCGTTGATCGCGCCGAAGCGGTTTTTGATCGCGCGCACCAGCCGAAAGCTGCTGTGCGTGTCGCCTTCGAAATAGAGCACGGTGTCGACGATGTGTTCCAGCACACGCGGCCCGGCCAGCGTGCCGTCTTTCGTGACATGACCGACCAAGACGATCGCCACGCCGCTGCTCTTGGCCAGGCGCGTGAGTTGCGCCGCGCATTCGCGCACCTGCGCCACCGAGCCCGGCGCCGACGTGAGCTGCTCGCTGTAAACGGTCTGGATGCTGTCGATCACGCACACGCCGGGCTGCTCGGCAGCAATCGTCGCGGTGATTTTTTCGAGCTGGATCTCGGCGATCACGCGCACCTGCGAGGCTTCGAGTCCCAGGCGGCGCGAGCGCAGCGCCACTTGCGCGCCCGACTCCTCGCCCGTCACGTAC
>JANOLA010000328.1:0-7007 GCA_031419535.1 Burkholderiales bacterium
CGAGGTTCACCGCTTCCAGCCCCGACGCGCAAAAGCGGTTGATCTGCACGCCCGAACAACGCCAATCCCAGCCCGCGCGCAGCGCCGCGACCTTGGCGATCACCGAACCCTGCTCGCCGATCGGCGAGACGACGCCCATCACCACATCGTCGACCTGCGCCGTGTCGAAATCGTTGCGCCGCTGCAGTTCACTCAGCACGCCGGCGAGCAGGTTCACCGGCTTCACTTCATGCAGGCTGCCGTCTTTTTTGCCTTTGCCTCGCGGCGTGCGGATGGCATCAAAAATGAAAGCTTCGGTCATGGTGGGGGCTCCTGCGCTTGCGCTGTCAGAACGGTGAAAGAGGCGTCGCGCCAGTATAGGAGCGGGCCGCGGGCGGCTGGATCAACCCGAGTTGACCGTGGGGCGCAGCCGCGCCTCGAGCCCCGACGCCCCAAGGCTTGCCGTGATGGCTTGGGCGATCGCGCCAGCCTTCGCCTCGTGGCTGCGCGCGACTTCGGCTTCGCCCTGAGCCGCGGCCACGCGTGCCAGCGCGGACTCGACATCCCACTGCAGGCGCACGCGCCCGACGTCCTTGGCCAGTGTGGCCGCTCGGCTCAGCTCGGTGCGGGCCGCTGCCGTGGCCGCCGTGGCGTTCTCGGCGAGCAGGGCTTCGCCGCGCCAGCGCCGCGCAATCGCCTCGATTTCACGCAGCCCGTTCGCCAGCGCCAGCGCGAGCAGCTCGTCGCCGCAGCCGCGACAGCGCGGCGCATCGCCCTCGGCGAGCGCGACTTCGGCGAGCGCGTCGAGGCAGCGCAGCGTCATGTAGCGATCGGCGCTGCGCAGCGACTGCTCGCGCGCCGCCTCCAACGCCGGTGCCAGGTCGCGCTGCCCGAGCCGAGCGCGCGCGATGGCGAGGTTCGCGGCGATGCTTTCGCGCCAGAACATGATGCCGGCCTGCCCGCCCAGCGCCAGCCCCTGCTGCATGGTTTGCTCCGCCTGCTCGTGCAGGCCGAGGTCGAGCAGCAGGTGCCCCAGAAAGTCGCAGGCAATGAGTTGGTAGCGCACATGCTTCACGCTCTGTAGCCAGAGCAGCGTCTTTTGCATGCCGGTCCAGGCCTGGCCGTAGTGCCCGGTGCAGGCGTGTACATGGTCCAGGCCGAGCAGCGTCGGGCCCATGTGCCATTGCAGGTCGGCGGCGCGTGCGATCTCGAGCGCGGCCTCGAAGTTCACGTGCGCGCGCGCATAGTCGCCCAGCCCCTTGGCGCCGGTGCAGGCGTACCCGATCATCATCAGGTTCTCCGACTCGTAGCTCTTGTCGCCGATGCCGCGCGCCAGCTCGAGCGAGCGGCTGTAGCAGCGGATCGCCGCCGCCGGTTTACGGGGCTCATGGACTGAGACTGAGCGTTGCGCGGCACCGCAAGCAAGCCGGCTGCGGCGGCCGACGCTGTTCGCCGATACCGGCCAATCCGGGCTCGCCTGTTTGTCTGACCTCGCGCGAGTTGCCGAACGGGCTCAGGGACTCCCCGCGACGGCTGGCCATAATGCATCGGCCCCGCAACCCGCCTCACGCACAAGGCCCGCCATGATCGAACGCAGCCTCTTCAGCCCCGAGCACGAGGCGTTTCGCGACAGCTTCCGGCGCTTCATGGACAAGGAGATCGCGCCGTTCCACGCCGAGTGGGAAGAGCAGGGCTATGTGGATCGCGAAGTCTGGCGCAAGGCCGGCGCGAACGGATTCTTGTGCATGACGATGCCCGAAGCGTATGGCGGCGGCGGCGCCGACAAGCTTTACTCCGTCGTGCAAATGGAAGAGCTGAGCCGCGGCGGTTTCAGTGGCATCGGCTTCGGGCTGCACAGCGAAATCGTCGCGCCCTACATCCTGCATTACGGCAGCGAAGCGCAGAAGCGCAAGTACCTGCCGCTGCTGGCGAGCGGCGAAACCATCGGCGCGATCGCGATGAGCGAGCCGGCGGCCGGCTCCGACCTGCAAGGCGTGAAGAGCACCGCCCTGCGCAAGACCGATTCGCAGGGCGAACACTACCTGCTGAACGGCTCCAAGACCTTCATCACGAACGGCTGGCACGCGGACCTGGTGATCGTCGTCGCGAAGACCGACCCCGCCGCCGGCGCCAAGGGAACGAGCCTGCTGCTCGTGGAGCGCGGCATGCCGGGGTTTGAGGCCGGCAAGCGCCTGAAGAAGATCGGGCTGAAGGCGCAAGACACGGCGGAGCTGTTCTTCAACGACGTGCGCGTGCCGCTGGAGAACCTGCTCGGCCCCGAGAACCGCGGCTTCATCAGCCTGATGGAGCAACTGCCGTGGGAACGCATGCAGATCGCGATTTCGGCGGTGGCGAAGGCGCAGGCGGCGATCGACTGGACGATCGCCTACGTGAAAGAGCGCAAGGTGTTCGGCCAGGCGGTGGCGAACTACCAGACCACGCGCTTCAAGCTCGCCGAGATGCAGACCGAAGTGCAGGTGGCGCAGGTCTTCGTCGACAAATGCCTGACGCTGCTGCTGGACAACAAACTCGACACCGCGACCGCGTCGATGGCCAAGTACTGGGTCAGCGACCTGGAGAACAAGGTCATCGACCAGTGCCTGCAACTGTTCGGCGGCTACGGCTACATGTGGGAGTTCCCGATCGCCCGCGCGTTCGTCGACGCACGCGTGCAGCGCATCTATGGCGGCACGAACGAGATCATGAAAGAGGTGATCAGCCGGGCGATGGGGTTGGGCGGGAGGTGAGGGCGGTGCGGTGCGCGGCGAGCGACTTGCGGCGAGCGGCGAGCGACGCGCGAAGGCAGCGGCGGGGTGGCCGGCTCCGTTCCGCCAATTCTTAGTCACTGCGCCGGCCACCCCGATGTAACAGGCAAGCAAGTCATCGCGAAGCTGAAGGCAGCCGGTGGGTCACGCGACCGTATCCACGGTAGCCACCACATCATGACCAAGAGTGGTCTGGCCGTACCAGTCCCGGGTCATGGCTCGCGCGATCTCGGTGCCGGTCTTCTTGCAGCATTGCGGCGCCAGACCGGCGTCGAACTGAAATAGGGTCACGCCATGGAAATTCGCTATCCCGCAACCGTCGAAGCACAGAAGGACGGAACATTCTTCGTGCAGTTCGTCGACCTTTCAGACACGTTCACTGAAGGCCGGACGAAAGAAGAAGCGCTGTTCAATGCGGCCGAGGTTCTGTCGGCGATGTTGGCGTGGCGCCTGGATGAAGCGAAAGACGTTCCGGCACCGAGCCCGAAAGTCAAAGGCGCGGTCTATATCGCCCCGGACGCAAAGACACAAGCCGCCATGCTGCTGCGTCTCGCACGAGGCGAGCGCACCCTTTCCGACCTGGCCCGTGCCCTGGAAACGTCGTGGCCTGCGGTCAAGCGTCTGGAGGACCCGACTCACTGGCCCTCTTTGAAGACACTTGATCGTGCTGCCGCAGCGCTCGGGAAGCGCCTGGTACTCACGCTCGAGTAGCTCAGTTCTCTTCAAAGAAGGTGGACGCGACCATGGCCGAGCGCAAGACAGAAGAAGGCACTCAGTTCGTTCGATACTTTGGACCGCTGCTCGATGCCCTTCGCAAACTTGGTGGGTCCGGCACGCCCGACGAGGTCGTCCAGCAAGTTGCCGTCGATCTGAGCATCCCCGACGACGTTCAAAACGAGCTTCTTGCTTCGGGCGAGCCACGCTACCGAAATCGGGTGGCCTGGGCACGCTTCTACCTCGTCCGGGAAGGGCTTCTCGATTCATCCAAGCGCGGCGTCTGGAGCCTTACCGAACGCGGACGGAGCACGACACTCAAGCCGGACCAAGCGCAAGCAATCTTCCAGAAATGGACGAAGATCTTCCAAGAGCAGCGCCGCGCGAAAGTAGTGCCGACAAAGGAATCATCGTCACAACGGGTTCGTTCACGGCACAGGCAAGGCGAGAGGCGACACGCGACGGAGTACCGCCCATTGAACTCATTGATGGTGAGAAGTTGATCGATATGCTCGAAAACCCAGAGCTTGGATTGCGCCCGGTGACGACCTATGAGGTTACCCACGCGTTCTTCAGCGAGTTCAAGGAGAACTAGAGCCCCTGCTATGCATCGCCCGCGGTGACGCTGGACCCGCCCTCAGCGGCGCTGCGTTTCTGAAAGATTCCCGGCCGCGGCATCGCATGGTGGTGGCAAAGCCGGCGGCGGGGTGGCCGGCGCAGTGACTAAGAATTGGCGGAACGGAGCCGGCCAGCCCGCTGCCGGCTTTGCACTTCGCCAACCGTTGAAAAGACGAAACGAAGGACACCCCATGGGCCCCCTGCACGGACTGCGCATCATCGAGCTCGAGGGCATCGGCCCGGTGCCGATGTGTGCGATGCTGCTCGCCGACCTCGGCGCCGACGTCGTGCGCGTTGACCGGCGCGAACCGAGTGGCCTGGGTCTCGCGCTGGACAGGCGCTTCGCCGTCAACTCGCGCAATCGGCGTTCGGTCGCGCTCGATCTGAAGTCCGCACCCGGTCGCGACGCCGCGCTGCGCCTCATCGACAAGGCCGACATGCTGCTCGAAGGCTTTCGCCCCGGTGTGGCAGAACGCCTGGGCCTGGGGCCCGATGCCTGCCGGGCGCGCAACCCGGGCCTGATCTACGGCCGCATGACGGGCTTCGGCCAAACCGGCCCGCTCGCGCACGCCGCCGGCCACGACCTCAACTACATCGCGCTCAGCGGCGCGCTGCACGCCATCGGGCCGCGTGGCGGCAAGCCGGTGCCGCCGCTCAATCTGGTGGGCGACTATGGCGGCGGCTCGATGTTCCTCGCGCTCGGCGTGCTGGCCGCGCTGCACGAGCGCAAGACTTCGGGCCTCGGCCAGGTGGTCGATGCGGCCATGGTCGATGGCGCGGCGTCGCTCACGTCGATGTTCTACGGCCTCTTCGCGGCAGGCGCCTGGGGGGAACTTCGCGGCGAGAACCTGCTCGATGGCGGCGCGCCTTACTACGACACCTACGAGACGGCCGATGGGAAGTACGTATCCGTCGGCGCGATCGAGCCGAAGTTCTTTGCCGAACTGGCGCAGCGCATCGGGCTGCCCGAGCGCTTTGCAAAACGCCAGAACGACCGCAAGCTGTGGCCCGAAATGCGCGAGGCGTTCGCCGCGATCTTCCGCGAACGAAGCCGCGACGCCTGGTGCACGCTGGTGGAAGGCAGCGACGCGTGTTTCGCGCCGGTGCTGTCGATCGCCGAAGCGCCGCGGCACGCGCACGCCAAGTCGCGCGCCGGCTTCATCGAGATCGACGGTGTCGTGCAACCCGCCCCAGCGCCGCGCTTCGAGCGCAGCGTGCCGGGCACGCCGAGGCCCGCGCCGCGCATTGGCGAGCACACCGAAGAAGTGCTGCGCGAGGCGGGTTTCGCGGATGCGGAAATCGCTGCGCTGCGCGCTTGAGCGATTCCCCGATCGCTGGCACTAACATTGCATTACCTGCTCTTGATTGCAGACTACAACGGAGACAGATCATGCATAAGCGCCACTTCCTTCGATCCGGCCTGGCTGCGTCGGCAGCGACCCTCGCGATGCCTGCGGTGGCGCAATCCAGCCCCGCCGTGCGCTGGCGGCTGGCGTCGAGCTTTCCCAAGAGCCTGGACACCATTTACGGCGGTGCCGAGGTCCTGGCGCGTCGGCTCGCCCAGATCACGGGCGGCAAGTTCATCATTTCGGTGCACGCGGCCGGCGAACTGGTGCCCGCATTTGGTGTGGTTGACGCCATCCAGGCTGGCACCGTCGAATGCGCGCACACCGCCAGCTACTACTTTGTCGGCAAGAACAAAGCCTTCGGTTTCGACACCACGCTGCCCTTCGGCCTGAACCAGCGCCAGCAGAACGCCTGGATGTACTACGGCGGGGGCCTCAAGTTGGTGCGCGAGTTCTTTCGTGACTTCAACATCATCAGCTTTCCCGGTGGCAATACCGGCGTGCAGATGGGCGGTTGGTTCAAGAAGGAAATCCGCAGCGTCGCCGACCTCAAGGGCCTGAAGATGCGCATCCCTGGCATCGGCGGCGAGGTCATGGCGCGCCTGGGCGCGGTGCCCCAGCAATTGCCCGGCGGCGAAATCTACGGTGCTCTGGAGAAGAACACGATCGACGCCGCCGAATGGGTCGGCCCGTACGACGACGAGAAACTCGGTTTTTACAAAGTGGCGCCGCACTACTACTACCCAGGCTGGTGGGAGAGCAACTCGATGTACTCATTCTTCGTGGCCACCAAGGCCTGGGAAGCGCTGCCCAAGGAATACCAGGCCGCCTTCGAGGCCGCGGCGGCCGAGGTCAACATCGACATGATGGCCGAGTACGACTTCAAGAACCCGCCGGCCCTGCTGCGCCTGGTGGCCAACGGCGTGAAGCTGCACCCCTACCCCACCGAGTTGATGAAGGCGGCGCAGGACGCTGCCTACGACCTCTACGCCGAGGAGTCGGCGAAGAACCCGGCGTTCAAGAAGCTGTTCGAGTCGTGGAACAAGTTTCGTGACGACATCATGCTGTGGCACCGCTTCGCCGAGAACACCTACTCCAACTTCGTCTACAACAATCCACCGAAGAAGGTCTAGCCGGCGCCGTGGCGGGGCGCACCCATCGCGACCAGCCCCCTCAAAACCCCGCGCCCAAACGGTCCGCCGCGGCCAGGTAATCGGCCAGGTCTTTGCCGCGCTCAATCGGGAAGTGCTCGTCGGAGACCTCCAGAGAATCGATCCGGTACACCCGGAAGGCGCGGAAGGCAGCGTCGATTTCGCTCCAGCCACCCAATGTCCAAGTGCCGCCGACGTAGCGCAGGCAGAGCGCACGAACGCGTGCGTCGATCGACGTCCCGTCGCCCTGCGTGTAGCGAAATCCGACGCGCCTGCGTTCCGACACGGCGCGCCGCAATGTGCGCAGGGCACGCTTCACTTCGGCTGAGACGCGAAAGTCGGGAACCGACAGGCCGATGCCCTCGAGGCTCGGGCGCAAGCGTTGCGGAAGCACCGCGTCGACCTTCGCCAGCAGCGCATCGGCGGCTTCGTGC
>JANOLA010000329.1:0-15501 GCA_031419535.1 Burkholderiales bacterium
GCGTGGAGGTGCGGGCCGCGCAAGAAGCCGCGACCGCGTTGAGCTGACCGAGAGACCCGTCGAACAATTCGACCGCCCTTGCGCGCCGATCAATCCGCGAGCAAACTGCGCGGCACGTGCAGCGGCAGGTCCAGCAGCATCTGCGCGAAGCCCTTGCCCAGCGGGTCGCTGCGCGGTGATGCCATGCCGCCACCGTCGAGCGCCGCCATCAGCAGAAAGTTGAAGGCGTGAACGCCGGGAACGTCGAAACGTTGCACGGGCCCCTTCACGAGGTGCGCGAAGTAGGCCTGCACGCGCTGAGCGGTTAATTGCTCGCTCAACACCGGCAGCCACTTCGGGTGGCGCGCGATGATGCCGATGTTCACGCTGTCGCCCTTGTCGCCGCTGCGGCCGTGGGCGATGCGCTCGAGCGGCACTTCGACCCGCTGGCTTTCGTCGGAGCTTGGGAAAGCGCCGTAGACGCTGCGCGCCGGCTTCTCGCGGGCGGCCGCGGTCGAGGCCTCGACGCCCGATGGCACGGGGTCGACACGCAAGCAGGTGGCCGGCAGCGCATCGGCGCCGGCGCCACCAGCGTCGCCAATCGCCAGCGTCGCCGGAACTTCCACCTTGGGCCACAGAAAGGAAAACAGGCGCACGATCGGAACGGCCCGCGCGCGCCCACCGCCGGTGCTCGACAAACCCGGCGCCCACGACACGCCGGCCGATGCGATTTCGCTGGCGATGATCTCCAGCGCCTTCGCATCGTCGTGCTCCACCACCAGTCGCAGAATCACTTCGCGCGAGCGCGGCACGCGCGAGTGCGGGCCGAACAGGGCTTCGGTGCCGATGACCTCTTGGTACACGCGCCGGTAATCATTGAGGCCTCGCGCACTCATCATGCGGCGCGTGCGGGCCAGCAGCGCGTCGGCAATGCGCTGCGCCTTCGCTTCGGCCCGGCCGCCGACCAGGGTGACGTTGATGACGCAGCGCCAGCCGTCGGCGTGGGTCGCGCACACCTTGTACTGGTTGGTCGGCGCACGGCCGCGCGCGCCGTGCACGTGAACCTGCTGCGCTCCCAGCTGTTCCATGCGCACGCCCGTGAAGTCGCAGCTCACGTCGGGCAGCAGGTAGGCGCCGGGGTCGCCGATCTCGTAGAGCATCTGCTCGGCCACCGTCGCCGGCGTCACGAGCCCTCCCGTGCCCTCGGGCTTGGTGACGACGAAGCTGCCGTCGGCGCGGCACTCGATCACCGGGTAGCCGATGTTGTCCCAATCGGGGACCTGCTCCCAGTCGGTGAAGAGGCCACCCGTTGCCTGCGGCCCGCATTCGATCAGGTGACCGGCCAGGCTGCCAGAAGCAAGGCGGTCGAAGTCGTCGATCGCCCAATCGAATTCGTGGATCAGCGCGGCCAGCGGCAGCGCGCTGTCGACGCAGCGGCCGGTGATCACGACCTGCGCGCCTTCGCGCAAGGCCTGCACGATCGGCCACGCGCCGAAGTAGGCGTTGGCGCTGAGCAGTCGCGCCGGGAGCGCGCGGCCGTCGTGCAGGTCGCGCACGTCGGCGGACCGAAGTGCCGGCAACTGCGGCAGCAGGTCGTCGCCTTCGACCACCGCGATCTTCAGCGCCACGCCTTGTTCGGCGGCGAGCCTGCGCCGCGCGTCGGCGCAGGCTCGCGGGTTCACGCCGCCGGCGTTGGAC
Organism: Burkholderiales bacterium; assembly: GCA_031419535.1. Lineage (GTDB taxonomy): Bacteria > Pseudomonadota > Gammaproteobacteria > Burkholderiales > Burkholderiaceae_C > JAEMQF01. The sequence goes on from JANOLA010000329.1 coordinate 1,678, forward strand.
AACACCTTGATGCCGCGCTTCGCGACCTCGCCGAGCACGCTGCGCATCGCGACGTCGACGAAGTCGTCCGCGTAACCCGTGGCAGGGTTCTTCGCGCGGTTGCGCGACAGGATCGACATCGTCAGCTCGGCCAGATAGTCGAACGTCAGGTAATCGAGCTGCGCGCCGTGCACGAGTTGCGGCGCGGCGATGGCGCTGTCGCCCCAGAAACCCGAGGCGCCGCCGATGCGCACGATCTTGTCGTCCATGTGGGCCTCTGGCAGATTCAAAAGAACTCGGCGACGCCGTGGTCCATGACTTTGACGCCGCGTTGCACCACGTCTGCGCGAAACGACAGCTGCGAGCCGTCGCGCCAGCTTTCGATGCGCAGAGTTTCGCCAGGCAGCACCGGCGCCGTCCAGCGCACCGCCATGCGGCGCAGTTGGCGCGGGTCGCCGCCGCACCAGTCGCGAATCAGCGACGCCACCGCGATGCCGAAGCTGCACAGGCCGTGCAGGATGGGCCGCTCGAAACCGACCGAGTGCGCAAGCCCAGGGTCGGCGTGCAGCGGGTTGTAGTCGCCGCTCAGGCGGTAGATGAGCGCCTGGCGCGGCAACGTCGGCACTTCGCTCGCGCGATCAGGCGGGCGCTGCGGCATGACATGCGGGCGCGGCACGCTGCCGAAGGCTTCGCCACCGCCGCCGTTGCCGCGCAGCATCGCGGTGGAGCGCAGCAGCGCCAGCGCCTGCCCGCTCGCGGCGTCGACGATGCGGCGCTCGGTCACCATCAGCACGCCCTTGTCGCGGCCCTTGTCGACCAGCGCCAGCACTTTCTCGCTGGCGCGCACCTGGGCCGCCGTGGGCAGGGGCCGATCGAGCTGCACCTCCATCGCGGCGTGCAGCACGCGCGGCCGGTCGATGCCGAGCAACGGGTCGGCGCTCCAGGGGCCGGTTTGGCCAAGCACGACGGCCATCGTGGGCAGGGCCAGCAGGTCGCGCTCGTAAACGTAGCGCAGCTCGACTTCGTCGAGCGGGTCCGCGCCCAGGCCCAGGCCGAGTGCGTAGAGCATCGTGTCGCGCTCGGTGTAGCGCTGCTCCACGTCGGGAATGGGGTAAGAGAGGAGGCGTTCGGTATCCATCGGGCTGCACCTGCAGATGGGTGGAGCTGCCGATGCTAACGCCGCGGTCAACACTGAAGGGCAAGCGCCAATGACAACGGGCCGCGGCATTTCTGCTGCGGCCCGTTGCGTTGATTGGCGGAGTGGACGGGGCTCGAACCCGCGACCCCCGGCGTGACAGGCCGGTATTCTAACCAACTGAACTACCACTCCAGGTCTTGCACTTCTTTCGTCGCTTGGCGGGGCGCGTCTTGCAACGCGCCCGCCGTGTTGGCGTCCCCTAGGGGATTCGAACCCCTGTAATCACCGTGAAAGGGTGGTGTCCTAGGCCTCTAGACGAAGGGGACAGAAAACCATTGCTACCTTGATTGCGCCAGCATCCTTCGAGCTTGTTGGTGGAGGTAAGCGGGATCGAACCGCTGACCTCTTGCATGCCATGCAAGCGCTCTCCCAGCTGAGCTATACCCCCGACAAACTCAAAACAACGCCCGCGCAATTCGGGAAAGAGCGGAATTATAGCCAGCGTTCTCGAGACTCAGGCCCGCTGCAAACGCGCCAGCACCGTTTCGCGGGAGAACAACTCGAGCACGGCGTCGATCGCCGGGGTCTGGGCGCGTCCGCACACGAGCACGCGCACGGCATGGGCGAGTTGCGGCATCTTCAGGTTGTGCGCGCCGAGCACGTTCTTGATCGCCTGGGAGATCGACGCCTTGTCCCACGCAACGTCCGCCAACTGCTGGGTCAGTGCCAGCAGCGCCGGCCGAACCTGGGCTGTGACATGGGTCGCGCGATCCTGCTCGCTGGGCGCCACTTCGGCGAAATACATGCCGAGCCACTCCGCCAGTTCGGCCGTGGTGGCGCAGCGGTCGCGAAACAACGCGCACATCGCCGCTAGCGGTGCGTCGTGCGGCACACCCAACTCTCGGCGCGCCAATTGCGCGGTGACGAGCGGCACGAGCGAGCCGAGTTCGACCTTCTTGATCAACTGGGCATTCACCCAGTTCAGCTTGGCCACGTCCCACTGCGCCGGGCTGCGCGCGAGGTGCTTGCCGTCGAACCAGCGCACCAGTTGCTCGCGGTCGAACAGCTCGTCGTCGCCGTGGCTCCAGCCCAGGCGCGAGAGGTAGTTGACCATCGCGTCGGGCAGGTAGCCGGCGGCGTCATACTCGGTCACGCTGACCGCGCCGTGGCGCTTGGAGAGCTTGTCGCCATCGGGGCCGAGGATCATCGGCACATGGCCGTATTCGGGCAACTCGGCGCCGAGCGCGCGCAGGATGTTGATCTGGCGCGGCGTGTTGTTCACGTGGTCGTCGCCGCGGATGACGTGGCTGATCTGCATGTCGAGGTCGTCGACGACGACGCAGAAGTTGTAGGTGGGCGTTCCCACCGCGCTCGGGTTCGCGGCTCCGTCGTTGGCTGGGCGCGCGATGATCAGGTCGTCGAGCTCCTGATTGCCGATGCTGATTGGCCCCTTCACCATGTCGTTCCAGGTGACGACGCCCGCCAGCGGATTCTTGAAACGCACCACGGGCGCAATGCTGCTGGGCGGCGCGGGCAGCGTCTTGCCGGCCTCGGGGCGCCAGCGCCCGTCATAGCGCGGTTTCTCGCCGCGCGCGCGCTGCGCCTCGCGCATCGCGTCGAGCTCCTGCGGCGAGCAATAGCAGCGGTACGCGGTGCCGGCTTGCAGCATGCTCGCGATGACTTCGCGGTAGCGATCGAGCCGCTGCATCTGGAAGAACGGCCCTTCGTCATGGTCCAGGCGCAGCCACTTCATCGCGGCGACGATCTGGTCCACCGCTTCCTGCGTCGAGCGCGCCTCGTCGGTGTCTTCGATGCGCAGAATGAAGTCGCCGCCGTGGTGGCGCGCGAAGGCCCAGCAGAACAGCGCCGTGCGCGCCGTCCCCAGGTGCAGGAAACCGGTGGGCGAAGGCGCGATGCGGGTGCGAACGCGGCGCATCACGAACCTTGCCGAGCCGCGCCTTGCAGCACCAGGCGCGAGCGGTCGGCGCCTTCGTCCTCTTCTCCCTGCGCGCTGCGCTGCGCGGCCAGCGTCGCGAAGTCCTCGGCGGTCACGTCGCCGGTGACGTACACGCCGTCGAAGCACGACGCTTCGAAGCCGCGAATCGCCGGGTTCAGCGCGCCGACCACTTTTTTCATGGCCGCGATGTCCTGGTAGATCAGCGCGTCGGCGCCGATGAACTGGCGGATCTGCTCGACGCTGCGGTTGTGCGCGATCAACTCCGAGTGCGTGGGCATGTCGATGCCGTACACGTTGGGGTAGCGCACCGGCGGCGCGGCCGACGCCATGTAGACCTTGCGCGCGCCGGCGTCGCGCGCCATCTGCACGATTTCTTTCGACGTGGTGCCGCGCACGATGGAGTCATCCACCAGCAACACGTTGCGGCCCTTGAATTCGACGCCGATCGCGTTCAGCTTTTGCCGCACCGACTTCGCGCGCACGCCCTGCCCCGGCATGATGAAGGTGCGCCCGACGTAGCGGTTCTTCACGAAGCCTTCGCGGTAGGGTTTGCCGATGCGCTGGGCGAGCTGCATCGCCGAAGGCCGGCTCGATTCGGGAATCGGCACCACCACGTCGATCTCGCTCGGCGGCATCGTCGAAATCAGGCGCTGCGCGAGCGTTTCACCCAGGTTCAATCGCGCCTGGTAGACCGACACGCCGTCCATCACCGAATCGGGCCGGGCGAGGTAGACGAACTCGAACATGCACGGATTGAGGCTCGGGTTGTCCGCGCATTGGCGCGACAGCAGCTTGCCCTGCAGGTCGACGAAGACCGCTTCGCCGGGCGCCACGTCGCGCACCGCCTGGTGCCCCGTGCCCTCGATCGCAACCGACTCGCTCGCCACCACCCACGCCGCGCCGCTCGGCCCCTCGCCCTGGCCGAAGCACAGCGGCCGAATCCCGAATGGGTCGCGAAACGCCAGCAGGCCGTAGCCGGCGATCAGGGCGACCACGGCGTACGAGCCCCTGAGGCGCCGGTGCACGGCGGCCACGGCACGGAACACCGCGTCCGCGGTCAGCTCGACGCCTTGCGCCGCGCTTTGCAACTCGTGCGCGAGCACGTTGATCAGCACCTCGGTGTCGCTCTCGGTGTTGATGTGGCGCTGATCCACCGCGATCAACTCGCGCTTCAGCGCCGCCGCGTTCGTGAGATTGCCGTTGTGAACGAGCACGATGCCGAACGGCGCGTTCACGTAGAAAGGCTGCGCCTCTTCTTCGCTGTAGGCGTTGCCCGCCGTCGGGTAGCGCACCTGGCCCAGACCCACGTTGCCGACGAGGCTGCGCATGTTGCGGGTGCGGAACACGTCGCGCACCATGCCGCGCGCCTTGTGCATGAAGCACTTCGTGCCCTGCATCGTCACGATTCCCGCGGCGTCTTGCCCGCGGTGCTGCAGCAGCAACAGCGCGTCGTAGATCAACTGGTTGACCGGGTCCTTGGCGATCACGCCGACGATGCCGCACATGGTGTCAGTCTCGGTTGCTGAGGTCGCTTAAGCAGGAAGGTGGCGCGAGATGTCGCTCGGCAGCACCGGCTTGAGCCCGCGCAGCGCCGCTTCCAGCCACCCCACCGCGGTGGATTGTCGCCACGCTGGCGCCTCCACCAGCGGCGTCAGCCGGATCACGGTGGCCACCGCGAGCAGCAATACGACGCCGCGCGCGATGCCGAAGCCGGCGCCGAGCAAACGGTCGGTTCCGCTCATCGGCGAGCCACGCACCAGCATTCGCAGCGCGCGTGACATCAGGCTCCAGCCCAGCAACACGGCGACGAAGGTGACGCCGAATGCGATGCCGTGGCGCAAGCCGGCGCCACTGAGCGCCGACGGAATGTAGGGCACGAGGTGGGGCGCGAGCCACAACGCGGCGAAGTAGGCCGCGAACCAGCCGACGACCGAGAACATTTCGAACACCAGGCCGCGCATGATGCCGATGCCCATCGAGATCAGCACCGTGATGCCGAGCAGGATGTCGAGCCACATCGACGCCGAATTCAAGGCGCGCCTTTCACAGCGTCAGCACCACGGCGCTCAGGCCGCCCGCCTTGGCTTTGGCGGCCGCGCGCTCCGCCGCTTCGCGCGTCGCGAAGGGCCCGATGCGTACCCGGGTTCGGTTGCCCGCCACGGTCTCGGCGACTTGCGTGTAGGTCTTCAGGCCGAGCTTTTCGGCGCGGCTGCGGATCGACTGCACCGCGGCAGCGTCGGCGAACGCGCCGACCTGAACGACGAAGCGGCCGGGCTCTTCGACGCCGGGTGCGGCCACGGTCGCGGCGGGGGGTGGGGTCGAGGCAGGTGCCACCGCAGCGGGCGCGGTCGCAGCCGGCGGGGTTGTGGCAGGCGGGGTTGCGGCAGGCGGGGAACTCGGCTCCGCCGCTGGTTTGGAGCGCGCGGTCGGCGCTGCTGGCGCGGCGGGGGGCGCCACGGCAGCGGAAGCAGCCACGGGCTTCGGTGGCGTTGTGGGGGCGGTCGTGGTGGGCGCGGGCAGCGCGGCACTCGGCACGGCAACGTCGCCGCCACGCGCCGGATTCGCGCTCGCCGGCGGCACGCTGCCGCTCGCGGCGGGCGCGGCACGCTGCCCCGGCGCCTGCAAGGGCGCGGCGGTGTCTTTGCGCGGAATCTCGATCGCCACGTCCACCGGAATCGGCCGCGGCTGGGTTTCGAACACGAGCGGAAAACCGATGATGCCCACCAGCAGCAGCACCACCGCGCCGATCAAGCGCTGTCGAGCCTTGGTGCGCGCCTGCTGCACGGTGTCGACCGAAGCAGATTTCGATTGCGCCATCGAGTTGAGAAACGTGTGATGAATGGGGCTGACGGGCCACGGCGACGATCCGCCGCTCGGCGGCTTAACCCAGATGCGTGGCGCTCAATCGGGGCAGGCCGCTCTTCAACACGCCGCCCACGGTATAGAACGATCCGAAGACGACGATTCTATCAGCGGGGTCACTCGCGGCGATCGCGGCGCGCAGCGCTTGCGCCGGGTCGGCATGGCAGGTGCAAGGGGCCGGCGCGGCGGGTGGCGAACGCTGCGCGCGCCAGCGCTGCAACGCCTGCTCGAGTTCGCTCGCTCGCGCCGCGCGCGGCGTCGCCAGATCGGTGAAGTGCCACGCATCGACCAAGGGCGCGATGCGCTCCAGCATCGCCGCGATGTCCTTGTCGCGCATCGCGCCGAACACGGCGTGGGTGCGCGGATGAAAACCCATGCGGTCCAGGTTGTGCGCGAGCGCGGCCACGGCGTGCGGGTTGTGCGCGACGTCGAGCACCAGCGTCGGCTTGCCGGCGACGATTTGAAAGCGCCCGGGCAGCTCGACCTGCGCAAAGCCGTTGCGCACGGCCTGCGCCGACACGGCGAGCACCTCGCGCATCGCCTCGAACGCGGCCAGCACGCCGGCCGCGTTGAGCAACTGGTTCGCGCCGCGCAAGGCCGGATACGCCAGGCCGCTCAAGCGCTGGCCGCGGCCGGACCAGTTCCACTGCTGCGCATCGCCGCTGTAGTTGAAGTCCCGGCCGATGCAGCGCAGGTCCGCGCCGATGGCCTTCGCGTGTTCGAGCAGGCTGGCCGGTGGCACGGGGTCGCTGACGATCGCCGGTTTGCCGGGGCGCATCACGCCGGCTTTCTCGAAACCGATGGCTTCGCGCGTCGAGCCCAGGAATTCGGTGTGGTCGATGTCGATGCTGGTGACGATGACGCAGTCGGCATCGATGGCGTTGACGGCGTCGAAGCGGCCACCCAGGCCGACCTCGAGGATCACGAGGTCGAGCGGCGCCTGCGCCAGCAGGCGCAGAATCGCGAGCGTCGTGAATTCGAACGATGTCAGCGCCCACTCGCCGCGCGCATTCTCAACGGCGGCAAAGTGCTCGAGCAGCGACTCCGCGGTGACGCTGCGCCCGCCGATCCGGCAGCGCTCTTCAAAGTGCACCAGGTGCGGCTTGATGTAGGCGCCGACGCGGTAGCCCGCGGCCAGCGCGATTGCCTCCAACATCGCGCAGGTCGAGCCCTTGCCGTTGGTTCCGGCGACGGTGATGACCGGCGCAAGGAAGCTCAGACCCAGCCGTTCCTTGACGATGTGGACGCGCTCGAGCGAAAGGTCGATGTCTTTCGCGTGCAAACGCTCGCAGCGCGCGAGCCAGGCTTCGAGCGTGGTCGGGAGATCGTGCGCGGAGCCGTGCAAACCCGTCAAGACTGTCCCGTCAAGCCATTGCGTCGGAGCTGAGGCGCTGCAGCATCGCGATCGAACGCGCCACCGTCGCGCGCATTTCGCGGCGGTCGACGATCATGTCGATCGCGCCGGTCTTGAGCAGGAACTCGGCGCGCTGAAAGCCCTCGGGCAGTTTCTCGCGCACCGTGTTCTCGATGACACGCGGTCCGGCAAAACCGATCAGTGCCTTCGGCTCGGCCATCACCACGTCGCCGACGAACGCGAAGCTCGCCGACACGCCGCCCATCGTCGGGTCGGTGAGCACGCTGATGTAGGGCAGCTTGGCCTGCGCCAAGCGCGTCAATGACGCGTTGGTCTTGGCCATCTGCATCAGGCTGAGCAGCCCTTCCTGCATGCGCGCGCCACCGGTGGAAGCGAAGCTGATGAACGGCGTTCTCTGCTCGCACGCCGCTTCGACGCCGAGCACGAAACGCTCTCCGACCACCGAGCCCATCGAACCGCCCATGAAATCGAATTCGAAACAGGCCGCGACGATGGGGATGCTGAGCACCGCGCCGCCCATCACGACGAGCGCGTCGGTCTCGCCGGTATGTTCGAGCGCGTCGCGCAGGCGCTCCGGGTACTTGCGGCTGTCCTTGAACTTCAGCGGATCGACCGGCAGCACCTCCTGGCCGATCTCGTAGCGCCCTTCGGCGTCGAGAAACGCATCCAGGCGCGAGCGCGCGGCAATGCGGTGGTGCTGGCCGCACTTCGGGCAGACGTTGATGTTTTGTTCGAGGTCGGTCTTGTAGAGCACCGTCTCGCACGCCGGGCACTTGATCCACAGGCCTTCCGGAACCGTGCGCCGCTCGCTCGGGTCAGTGGGCTGGATCTTCGACGGCAACAGTTTTTCGAGCCAACTCATGACAGCTCCCCGATCGTCGGGTACGACGATCGACCCTCCGGGAGGGTCGGGCCTCGCAAGGCCCGGAACGGGCCCCTGCGTGGCCCATGGCGGCCCGGCGCGGCGGCCCGCATCGACTCGGAAGTTGTCATCGGGTGTTCCCTTTCCTTCATGAATCCAAAGCCTTGCGGATCGTCGCGATGAACTCGGCCGCCGCGGCCGCCACCTTGTCACGCGGGCACGCTTCGAGCCGCTGCACCAGGGCCGAGCCGATCACGACGGCGTCGCAGACCTCGGCCACGGCCCGCGCCGTTTGGCCGTCGCGAATGCCGAAGCCTACGCCAACCGGCAACTTGACATGCGCCTTGATCCGTGGAATGGCTTCAGCGACCGCGCCGACGTCCAGATGCCCGGCGCCCGTCACGCCCTTCAGCGACACATAGTAGACGTAGCCGCTCGCCGCGCGGCCCACGCTCGCGATGCGCGCGTCGGTCGAGGTCGGCGCGAGCAGGAAGATCGGGTCGAGTTTGGCGCGCTTGAGCCGCCCGACGAAGGCCTCGCATTCTTCGGGCGGGTAGTCGACGACGAGCACGCCGTCCACACCGGCGGCTTGCGCGTCGGCGATGAAGCGCTCGGCGCCGTAGCGCTCGATCGGGTTCGCATAGCCCATCAGGACGACGGGAGTGCTCGAATCGTGCAGGCGAAACTCGCGAACATAGCCCAGCACCTGACGCATGCCGATGCCCTTGGCCAGCGCGCGCTCGGAGGCTTTCTGGATCACCGGGCCGTCGGCCATCGGGTCGGAGAACGGCACGCCGAGTTCGATCAGGTCAGCGCCTGCCTGGGCCATGGCGCGCATGATGTCCACGGTCGCGTCGGCGTACGGATCACCCGCGGCGATGTACGGGATGAGCGCTTTGCGCCCGCGTGATTGCAGTTGCGCGAAGGTCGAAGCGATGCGGCTCATTTCGGGCCCCGCAGAGTGGCTTCAGCGCCCTTGACGCTCTGGCCGCGGCACGACGGCCGGCAATAGAACTCGGCGCCGGAGAGGTCTGCCACCGTGCCGATGTCCTTGTCGCCGCGGCCGGACAGGTTGACGAGCAGGTGCTTGTCGGGCGCCATCGTCGAGGCGAGCTTCATCGCGTAGGCCACCGCGTGGCTCGATTCGAGCGCGGGAATGATGCCCTCGGTGCGGCACAAGCGGTGAAACGCAGCGAGCGCCTCGTCGTCGGTGATGGCCACGTATTCGGCGCGGCCGATGTCTTTCAGGTACGCGTGCTCGGGGCCGACGCCGGGGTAGTCGAGCCCCGCCGAGATCGAATGGGTCTCGGTGATCTGGCCGTTCTCGTCTTGCAGCAGGTAGGTGCGGTTGCCGTGCAGCACGCCGGGCGACCCGGCACTGAGCGAAGCCGCGTGCTTGCCGCTCGCCAGGCCCTGCCCTGCCGCCTCGACGCCGATCAGCCGCGTTTCCGCGTGTTCGATGTACGGGTAGAACAGCCCCATCGCGTTGCTGCCGCCGCCCACGCAGGCGAGCACCGCGTCGGGCTGGCGGCCGATCGACTCTTGCATCTGCGTCAGGCATTCGTCGCCGATGACACGCTGAAAATCGCGCACCATCGTCGGGTACGGGTGCGGGCCTGCGACCGTGCCGATGATGTAGAACGTGTTCTCGACGTTCGTGACCCAGTCGCGCAGCGCTTCGTTGAGCGCGTCTTTCAGCGTCTTCGAGCCGCTTTCCACCGGTACCACTTTCGCGCCGAGTAGATGCATGCGGTAGACGTTGGGCGACTGGCGCAAGATGTCTTCGCTGCCCATGTAGACCACGCATTCCATGCCGTAGCGCGCGCAGATCGTCGCGGTGGCCACGCCGTGCTGGCCGGCTCCCGTTTCGGCGATCACGCGCGGCTTGCCCATGCGCCGCGCGAGCATCGCCTGGCCGATCGTGTTGTTGACCTTGTGCGCGCCGGTGTGGTTCAGGTCTTCGCGCTTCAGGTGGATTTGCGCACCGCCGATCTCGCGGCTCAGTCGCGCCGCGTGATACACCGGGCTGGGCCGACCGACGAAATGCTTCAGCTCGGAGCGGAATTCGGCCATGAAGGCCGGGTCATTTTGCACCTCGGCATACATGCGCTTGAGCTCATCGAGCGCGTGGATCAGGGTTTCGGCGACGAAGGTGCCGCCATAAGGGCCGAAGTGGCCCGTTGCATCGGGTTGCTGGTAGTTCACTGGGGTCCCACAAAGGTTCAGGCTGGGGGAGCGGCGCGCCGCGCATCGGCCTCGCGCACCGCCTCGCAGAATCGGCGCATCGCCTCGGCGTCCTTGATGCCCTTGGAGGACTCGACGCCGGAGCTGATGTCAACGGCCCAAGGCCGCACCCGCGCTATGCCCTCGGCCACATTTGCGGCATGCAACCCACCAGACAAAACGACCGGAAGGGGGACGTTGGGGGGAACGAGAGACCAATCGAAGACCTTTCCACTGCCGCCGAAGCCGCTGACATGGGTGTCGAGCAAGACCGCCTGGGCGCCAGCGTGAGAAGCGGCGAAGTCTAACAAATCGAAACCCGGGCGCATGCGGGCAGCTCGCAGGTAGGGCCGGCCGAAGCCGCGGCTGGTTTCGGGCGGTTCGTCGCCGTGGAATTGCAGCACGAGCTGCGGCAATGCGGCAATCGCCGCGTCGATCTGCTGCGCCGAAGCATTGACGAACAGACCCACCGGTGTCACGAACGGTGGCAGGCGCTTCGCCAGCTGGACCGCGCGTGCCAGCGTCACGTACCTGGCGCTGCCCTCGTAGAACACGAAGCCCACGGCATCGGCGCCGGCGTTCACTGCTGCGTCGACATCGGCCTCGCGCGTCAGGCCGCAAATCTTGATTCGGGTTCGCTGGTTCACGGGGTGGGTGCGAAGGGGGACAGCCAGTCCATCGCCGGGGTTCGGCTCGGAATGTCGAGTTCGGCATCGTAGTACGGGCCGATGAAGTAGAGGCCATCCGGGGCGAACGTCGGCGCGGCGAGCGCCCGGTCGCGTGCGGCCAGGATCTCGGCCATCCACGGCACGGGGCGCCCGCCGCAACCCACCGCGACCAGGCAACCCATGATGTTGCGCACCATGTGGTGCAGGAACGCGCTCGCGTCGAAATCGAAGCGCCAGTACGCGCCATGGGCTTCGATGCGCACCGAGCGCAGCGTCTTGATCGGCGACTTGGCCTGGCATTGCGCGGACCGAAAGACGCTGAAGTCGTGCTCGCCGATGAGGTGCTGCGCCGCCGCGCGCATCGCGCAAGCGTCGAGCGGCCGAAAGCTCCATCCCACCTGGCCCGACTCCAACGCCGGTCGCACCGGCGACTCGAGCAGCAGGTAGGTGTAGCGACGGCCGCGTGCGCTGGCCCGGCAATGGAACTGTGGGTCCACGACGCGGCACCACTGAACGGCGATGTCGCGCGGCAGGTAGCGGTTGGTGCCGCGAACCCAACTCGCCGGCTCGCGCTGCACCTCGGTGTCGAAGTGCACCACCTGGTTCAGTGCATGCACGCCAGCGTCGGTGCGGCCGGCGCAAAGTGTGCGCAACCGCTCGCCGGCGAACTCGCCCAGCGCCGATTCGAGCTTGTCCTGGACCGTGTTGCGGCTGGGCTGGCTCTGCCAACCCTGGTACATCAGCCCGCGGTAACTAACACCGAGCGCAATTCGCACGCGCCTGCTCCTGGCCTGCGCCATAGCAGGCGCGTCCCGGTTGCGCGCGTCAGTTCAACGCGCCGAGCATGCTCTGCGCCTTGTTGCGCACCGACCCTTCGGCGTTGGCGATCACTTCCTGGAGCAGCTCGCGCGCACCTTCCACGTCGCCGATCTGGCTGAAGGCCTCGGCGAGCTCGAGCTTGCGCGCGATCGGGTCGCCTTCGGCGTCGTCGCCGTCCAGGCGCAGTTCGAGGTCGGAGAAGCCCGAATCGCGCGGGCGCCCGGCCTCGGCCTTGGCCGGAGCGGAACGTGGCGGCGGCGCATCCAGGTCCAGCGTGATGCTCGACAGGTCGAACTCCATCGGCCGCGAGATCGTGCCGCTGGGCGGTGGTGGCGCGCCAGGCGGGTCGGCCGGCATCAGCAGACTGGGAGAGGGTTCGAGCTTGACGGTGTCGTCAGGACGGCCCTGTCTGACACCCGGGCGCTGGCCAGCGCCGGCTTTGGCGTCAGGCTTGCCGCCGATGTCCAGATCGAGGTCGATCCTCGAGCTGTCGATGAACGGGGAGCCGGTGCTGGGCGAGCCGAAGCCGGGCGCCGACGGCAAGACCGACTGCGGCATCGTGCTCGCGCCGAGCGGCTCGTCCATGGGGCCCGGCCCACCCTGCCCGCGGTGCGGGGCACCGCCAGGTTGATAGAGCTTGTTCTCCGGGTCGATCTCGGCGCCCATCTCCTGCGCCTTGCCCCAATCTTCGCCCTGACCCTGGGTCAAGGAAAAGAGCTGCGTGGCGAGCAGTTCGAAGCCCTTGGTGTCGCGGCGCTTGGCGTACACCTCGAGCATCTTGGTGCGAATCGCCAGGCGGTCCGGGTTGCTGCGCATCGCCTCCTTGAGGATCTCCTCGGCCTGCAGATCGCGGCCGTAGGCGAGGTAGACGTCGGCCTCGGCGACCGGATCCACGTCGCCGATGGCGTCGAGCTGGCTCAGCGAATAGCTCATCGACGACGAGGCCGCACCGGCTTCGCGCGTGTCGATGCGCTGGCCGCCGCTGGCGCCGAAGAACGAGTCGGGCTGCAGGCGGCTCTCGAGGAACGAGGTTTCGCGGTTGTCCTTGCGGCCGCGTTTGGTGAGGCGATAAATGCCGAACCCGGCGAGCAGCGCCACGAGGCCGGCGCCCCCGGCAAGCGCCCAGGGGTTGTCATCCATCAGCGACTCGAGCATCCCCCCGGCATCGCCCCCCGTTGCAACCGCCGTCGGCGTTGCAGCCTTGGGCGGTGTTGGCTTGGGTGCCGACGCAGGCGCAGGCGCAGGCGCAGGCGCCACCACAGGAGCGGGCGCCGGCGCCTGCGCCGATGGTGGTGGCGGCGGCGGCGGCGGTGGCGGTGGCGGTGGCGGTGGCGGCGGTGGCGGCGGTGGCGGTGGCGGAGGCGGTGGCGGTGGTGGCGGCGGCGGCGGCGGCGGTGGCGGAGCGACCACAGGCTTGGGCGGCGGCGCGGCTGCGATCACGCCTGCTGGAACACCGACTCCGCTGGCAGCCGCTTTCGGCCCCGGCTTGGCGGCGGCGGCACCGGAAAGCTTCTTCAGCTCGTCAACGTTCTTGGTGAGCTCGGCGACGCGCGTGTCGGCCTCTTTCTTCTCAGTTTCCTTGGAGATCTTGTCTTCAATGGCCGGCGCCTTGGCGGCAACCGTTCCCTTGCTCAAGGTGAGTTTGTCAGGGGCTGGGGCACCGGTGGCCTTGCGATCTTCGATCGCGGTCTGAACTTGCCCGCTCGCCTGGCGCGACGCGGTTTCGGTCTTCGCCAGCGGGGCCGCGGCGGCCAGGCGCTGCCGGTACGCCGCGAAGTCGGCGCTTTGCGCCTGAATGAACTGGCGCGCCTGCGCCTTGGAAACGTCCTTTGCGGTATCCGCGCTCGGCAGTGCCAACACGACGCCGGACCGCAGGCGGTTCATGTTCTCGCCGACGAACGCCTTGGGATTGGCGCTGAACAGCGACACCAGCATCTGGTC
>JANOLA010000330.1:0-2245 GCA_031419535.1 Burkholderiales bacterium
GTTGCAGCTCTCGCCCACTTCTTCCACCAGGTGGCGCAGCACGCTGTGGCGCGCGCCGTGATGGGTGTCGTTGAGCAGCAGGTTTTCCGCGAGGCGCCGCAGCCGCGTGCCGGTGCCATAGGAGCGGCCATCGCCGTCGCGTTGCAGCAGGCCGGCGGACTCGAGCTGCTGGAGCATGCGGTGCAAGGTGGGTTTGGGCAGGCCGGTCTCTTCGACCAAGGCTTGCAGCGAACAGCGCTGATCCTTCGCGGCGATCACTTCGAGCAACGCAATCAAGCGCAGCGTCGGCGTGTCGCCGTTCAGCTCGGTGACGCTGGAGATTGCAGTCGGAACGATCTTCATGCCGGCGCCGATGATAGCGACGTTCCGAAAACCATGGCAATGCGTTCCGCTTTTTAGAACGCGTGTTGACGCGCCACTGGCGGGCACCTATAGTCCGCGGCGCACTTGAAACCCTGTTTGGCGAAAGACCACCCATGAACAAACCCAGCGACACCCCGTTCCAGAACGCCCGCACCGTGGTGAGCGGCGTGCAGAAGATGACGCCCTCGGAAGCCTTCGTCGAGACGATGGTCGCGAACAACGTGACCGACATGTTCGGCATCATGGGCTCGGCCTTCATGGACGCGATGGACATCTTCGCGCCCGCCGGCATTCGCCTGATCCCAGTGGTGCACGAGCAGGGCGCCGCGCACATGGCCGACGGCTATGCGCGCGTCAGCGGCCGCCACGGCGTGGTGATCGGGCAGAACGGCCCGGGCATCAGCAACTGCGTGACGGCTGTCGCCGCGGCGTACTGGGCGCACAGCCCGGTCGTGGTGATCACGCCCGAAACCGGCACGATGGGCATGGGCCTGGGCGGCTTTCAAGAGGCGAACCAGTTGCCGATGTTCCAGGAGTTCACCAAGTACCAAGGCCATGTGAACAACCCCAAGCGCATGGCCGAGTACACGGCGCGCTGCTTCGACCGCGCCATCTCCGAAATGGGCCCGACGCAACTGAACATTCCGCGCGACTACTTCTACGGCGAGATCACTTGCGAAATTCCGAAGCCGATGCGCGTGGAACTGGGCGCCGGCGGCGAGAAGTCTTTGAATGACGCAGCCGAGCTGTTGGCGACGGCCAAGTTCCCGGTCATCATTTCGGGCGGCGGCGTGGTGCTCGGCAACGCGGTTGAAGAGTGCAGGGCGCTGGCGGAACGGCTCGGCTCACCCGTGGTGAACGGCTATCTGCGCAACGACTCGTTCCCCTCCAAGCACCCGCTGTGGGCCGGGCCGCTGGGCTACCAGGGTTCGAAGGCGGCGATGAAACTCATTGCTCAAGCAGACGTCGTGATCGCGCTGGGCTCGCGCATGGGGCCGTTCGGCACGCTGCCGCAGCATGGTCTGGACTACTGGCCGAAGAACGCGAAGATCATCCAGATCGAAGCCGACCACAAGAACCTCGGCCTGGTGAAGAAGATCAGCGTCGGCATTTGCGGCGACGCGAAGGCCACGGCCGTCGCGCTGCTCGCGCGCATCCAGAACAAGACGCTCGCGTGCGACGCAAGCAAGGCGCAGCGCGCCGCCACCATCAAAGCCGAAAAGGCCGCCTGGGAAAAAGAGCTCGACGAGTGGACCCACGAGCGCGATGCGTACAGCCTGGATGTGATCGAAGAATCCAAGAAGGAACCGGGCCACTGGCTGCACCCGCGCCAGGTGCTGCGCGAGCTCGAGAAAGCGATGCCCGCGCACGTGATGGTCTCCACCGACATCGGCAACATCAACTCGGTGGCGAACAGCTACCTGCGCTTCGAAGAGCCGCGCAGCTTCTTTGCGCCGATGAGCTTCGGCAACTGCGGCTACGCGCTGCCCACGATGATCGGCGCCAAGTGCGCCGCGCCGCACCGCCCAGCCGTGGCTTACGCGGGCGACGGCGCCTGGGGCATGAGCATGGTCGAGATCATGACCTGCGTGCGCCACGACATTCCGGTCACTGCCGTCGTGTTCCACAACCGCCAATGGGGCGCGGAGAAGAAGAACCAGGTCGACTTCTACAACCGGCGCTTCGTCGCGGGCGAGCTCGACAACCAAAGCTTTGCCGGCATCGCCAAGGCGATGGGTGCCGAAGGCATCGTCGTCGACAAACTGGAAGACGTGGGCAAGGCGTTGAAGAAAGCCATCGACCTGCAGATGAACCAGGGCAAGACCTGCGTCATCGAGATCATGTGCACGCGCGAGCTCGGCGACCCGTTCCGCCGCGATGC
>JANOLA010000331.1:0-2270 GCA_031419535.1 Burkholderiales bacterium
GCGAGTGCCGTCCATGATGGCGGCCAGACGCGCGAGCGGGTCTTTCACGTGCGTGGCCAGGTCGATCCGCGAGCCCGAGACCTGGTTGTTGCTGGTGGTGTCGCCCTCTTGGCCACGCGCTTCCACCACCTAACAAATACCCCAATCGCGGCAATGCGAACTCCGTCTTGCGCGTCGAAAGGCCGGCCGGCAAACCCCGGCACGACGCATGTGCGCCATCCCCTGGGTCCATCCACCTCGCGGAGGCCGCGACATCAACCTCGTTGGCCCGCGATGTAAGCCGCCGGGTCGGCATTCGACTTAAGGATCTCAGCTGCACTGGTCATCACGCCGCCACCGAATGTTCGAGCCACGACGGAAAAATCAGCAGCGTGTGCTGCGCACCCGCAGAATCCCTGCGTCAAGCCGTCACGCAATCCCGCGTCGAACTGGATCTTCCAGCGCAACGTGCGGAACATCGGAATGACATCCGAGGCGTCCATCCATGGGTTGCTTGCCATCGTCCTGCCCGCGATTCTGCTGCTTGATAGGGTGATCGGCTTCGAGAATGTGGACCTTCATGCGTCCAGTACAGGTACGAATTCGGCGTGGGTGGCACCCCTCACGGACCCCGCCTGGGACTGAATGCGCGCTGTGCCGAGCGGCCGGCCCGCCACAGCGACACCCCGCCGGCCAGCGCGCGCAGCACCGCGCGCGGCCGCCACCACAGCAACACCAGCGCCGGTGCCAACACGAGCCATGGGTGGCCGCGCAGCGCATGCCAGAGCCCGAAACCGCGCTCGACCCAGGCGCACGTGCGCGCCAGTGGCACAGCGGCACGCGCAAGTTGGCGCCGCTGCTGCTGCGCGCGCCGCACCAGCAGTTCGCGGCGCGCGGCAAGCAGCAGGCGGTAGTGATCGGCGCTCAAGGCGGGCTCGATTCGCCGGGCCGCAGTGCCGCGCGGTCGCGCACCAATTCGTCGATCGTGGTTGCCAGCAGCTTCGGCTTGGTGCGGGCCTTGCGTCGCCAGACCGCAGCCAAGCCCGCGCCGAGTGCGAGAAAGACCGCGGTCTCCAGGGCCAGCACGAGCATCCGAGGTCCGTCCCAGAACAGGAGCAGTACCAGCAGCGCCGCTAGGATCAGGCCCAGGCCCAGAAAAAACAACGCGGCGGTCGCGTAGAGCAGCAATTCCGCGATGCGCAAGCGCTCTTCTTCCAACTCGGTGGTCGCGAGCTGCAATCGCGTGTGGCCGATCTCCACGAGTTCGGCCAGCACGGCTCGGGCCGAGCCGAACAGGCCCGGCTGCGGCGGGGTATCCAAGCCTTAGCCTCGCACGCTAGCGCCGCGCGATGAGCATGCCGATCAGAAGAGCCGCACCCGCTGCGATACCCATCGCTGCGTAGGGGTGTTCATGCACCGCGTGGTCGGTGGCACGTGCCGCGCGCTTGGCGTTGTAGACCGCGCTCTCCTCGAGGCGGCCCAGCTCGGCCTTCGCATTGCGCAGTTGCAACTCGAACTTCTCGCGTGCGGCACTGAACGATTCGCTGCCGGTGTGCTGCGCGTCTTTCAGCAGGTTCTCGGCCTCGTTGACCATTTGCTGCAGGCTCTGGGCCACGCGTTCGCGAGCCGTTTCATCGGCGCTGGTGGTGGGAGTGGTCGTTGATTCCATGCGATTGACTCCGAAGTGGGTGTTGCCGAACTGGCAACAGGGGTGCTCATGCTAATCCGAACTCCCGACCTGGGATTGATCCCCCATCATCTTTCAGACTGGCGGGCGGTGGGCAATTGCGGCGGGTGGCAGGCGGCGGCTTGCGGCGATCCTCGCCGCCGATGCAGCGGGCTACTCGCGGCCGATGACGGCGGACGAAGACGCCATGGTCGCCTTGAGCGCCGCGCTGGGCGTTAGGCGATCCCGAGCCGCGCTCGCGCTGCGGCGGGAGAGATGACGAAGAGATGATCGAGCACGGTGCCGCGGGCCCCACGTATATCGAGAGTCTCGACCAAGGCGACGGAGGCGCCGCCGGCCAGCCCGTCGGCGATCACGGCAGCACCTTGCGCTGCCTGACTCGACGCCGCCGCGAAGCCCGCCAGCGTGTGCGTCGTTGCCCCGGTCACGAGACCCGCCACGCGGCGCGCCAACTCGTCGCGCAGGCGCGGAAAACGCGCCGCCCGGCCCGACAGGATCACTTCACGTCCCCGCGACACTGACACCGTGAGCGCGCAGGATTGCCGCGCTGCGTTGCAGGTGGTCTTCGATCGCGGGCTCGGGTTCGACTGGGCGCGAAGCCGAG
>JANOLA010000332.1:0-1689 GCA_031419535.1 Burkholderiales bacterium
GTTCAGCCGCCCGATGTTTTCACCCACCGTGCCGTCGAACAACTCCACGTCTTGCGGCACGTAGCCGACCCAGGGGCCGAACTCGTCGCGCGGCCAGTTCGAGACGTCGAAGCCGTCCAGGCGCACCTTGCCCATCGTCGGCGTCCAGATGCCCGTCAGCAGGCGCGCCAGCGTCGATTTGCCTGCGGCGCTCGGGCCGATGAGGGCCAACGCCTGGCCGGGCTCGAGCGCGAGCGACACGCCGGTCAGCGTCAGCCTGTCGCTGCCGGGCGGGCGGAACGACACGCCGTCGACTTCCAGCTTGCCGTCGGGGCGCGGCAGCGCGACGCGCGGCGCGTCTAGCTCGAACTGCGGCGCCAAGGCCTTCAGGCGCGCGTATGCGGCGCGCGCGTCGCTCAGCACGCGCCAACTGCCGACGACTTGCTCCACCGGTTGCAAGGCGCGTCCCAGCAGAATCGTGGTGGCGATCATCACGCCGGCTGACGCCGCCTGCGTGAGCACGAGGTAGGCGCCGAGCGCCATCATTCCCGCCTGCACCACCTGGCGCAGCAGCCGGGTCAACGCGGTGAACAGGCTGCTGGTCGCGCTGGCGTCGGTCTGCAACGCCAGCACGCCGTCTTGCTGCACGCGCCAGCGAGCCAGCAAACGCTGCGTCATTCCCATCGCCTGCAACACCTCGGCGTTGCGCATCGAGCCTTCCACATAGCGCGCCGCGCGCCGCCCTTCCTGCTGCACCTTGTCGAGCGGGACGCGGCCGGCGCGGTCGTTCAGCCAGGCCAGGAGGACCATCATCGCCGCGGCACCGGCCGCGGCCCAGCCGAGCGCCGGGTGAAACGCGGCGATGACGAGCACGTAGATCACGAGCCAGGGCGCGTCGAGCAGCGCCGTGATGCCGTTCGCCGCAAACAGGCTGCGCAGCGTGGCCACGTCGCGCATCGCGTCGGCACGCGCGGCCTGCGGCGCGCGCGCCGTGGCCGCGACCACCGCCCGCACCACGGGCGGTGACAGGCGCTCGTCGATCAAGTTGCCGGTGAAGTGCTGCAAGCGCAGCCGCACGTAGTCGAGCACCAGCAGGATCGCCAGCGCCACGGCCACGCCGCCGAACAGCACGAGCAGCGTTTCCATGCTGTTCGTCGGCAGCACGCGGTCGAACACCTGAAGCATGAACAGCGCCGGCGTCAGCAGCAGCAGGTTCATCACGAACGAGAACAGCGCGAGTTGACGCAGCACCGGTTTCAGCTCAGTGCTCAGCAGTTTCATGGGTGGGACTCCTCGATGCACATGACAGGCGGGCGCTGCTCACCGAACACGGCCCGCCGGTGGGGCGGGCCGCGAACGCGCGGGCGCGGGTTCAGACCAGGTCGAAACTGGCTGTCGTGACCGTGGCGTTTCCGGTGAAGATCCCGAGCAGAAGCAGCTCTCCGGCCGCGGTTTCGCCGCCGCCGGCTTGGGCCCAGTCCCAGACCGAGAAACTGTTGCCGTTGGTGTCGTTGACCACCAGCATCGTGAACTCGCCGTCGGCCGCGGTGATCGCGAACTCCGCGTTGAACGCCGCCGCCACCGCCGCCGCGCTGCCCAGATTGGCCGTCGTCACGCCTTCGCCGTTCGCGCCGGTGAGCATCAGCGCCTCGATGGTGGCGAGGTTCACCGTCACTGCCCCAGCGACGCCGTTGCCGGAAGCGAACTGGA
>JANOLA010000333.1:0-3661 GCA_031419535.1 Burkholderiales bacterium
CGTCGATGCGCCAAGATTGGTGGTGTTCGAAGTCATGAATCTCAAGCCATTGAAAGGGGCAGTCCGTGGAGAAGATTACACGAGTTGCATCACGAGGTGAAGCCGTTCGCGTGGGGGTTGGATCGCCAAAGCGCCTCGCGAAGCGTTTTGCGCCATCCTGGTCTGGTGCATAGGTCTTGGCGACTCGAAGGGACGACCATGAAGCCATAGGGTACCTGCCGTCGATCGACACTCGCAGGTCAGGCCTCACCGCGCAGCGCAGCCGCCGCCGGCCCCACTCCCGGCACCGCATCCACCACCGGCCCCTTGCCGCTGAACCGCTCGAGCGCCAGGTAGATCACCGGCGTGATGTACAGCGTGATCGCTTGAGAAGCAATCAGCCCGCCCACCACCGCCAGGCCGAGCGGCTGGCGCAGTTCGGCCCCTGCGCCGAGCGCAAACGCGATCGGCAGCGCGCCCATCAGCGCGGCCATCGTCGTCATCATGATCGGCCGAAAGCGCAGGATGCATGCCTGTCTGATCGCCTCGGCCGGCGCCATGCCCTGGTGGCGTTGCGCGTCGAGCGCAAAGTCGATCATCATGATCGCGTTCTTCTTCACGATGCCGATCAGCATCAGGATGCCGATCGTCGCGATCAGCGTCAGGTCGATGTTGAACAGCCACAGAGTGATCAGCGCGCCCGCCGCGGCCGAGGGCAGGCCGGCGAGGATCGTCAGCGGGTGAATGAAGCTCTCGTACAGCACGCCGAGCAGCACGTAGATCACGAGGATCGCGACGATCAGCAAAATCGCCTGCCCGCCTTGCGAACTCTGGAACACGGCTGCGTCGCCGCCGTAGCTGGTGATGATGGTCGCGGGAAACTTCAGGTCCGCCACGTAGCCTTCGAGCTTTTTCGTCGCTTCGCCCAGCGGCGTGTCGGGCGCGAGGTTGAAGCTGAGCGTGATCGCCTGCAATTGGCCTTGGTGGTTCACCGCCGTCGGGCCCACGGTGCGTTGCACGCCCGCGAATGATGACAGCGGCACCAGTTCGCCGCTTTTTCCGCGCAGGTAGATCTTGTTGAACGCGTCCTCGAACTGGCGGTCGGCGTCGGCCGCTTCCATGATCACCTGGTAGCTGTTGCTCGGGCTGTAGATGGTGGAGACCTGGCGCTCGCCGAACGCGTTGTAGAGCGCATTGCGCATGTCGCCCATCTGCACGCCGAGCATGTTGGCCTTGTCGCGGTCGATGTTCAACGTGGCCTGCAGGCCGCGCATCTGCGAATCGCTCGTCACGTCGCGGAACAGCGGGTCTTCGCGCAGCCTGGCTTGCAGCTTGCCGGCCCATTCGCCCAAGGCATCCGCGCTGACGCTTTGCAGCACGTACTGGTAGCGGCTCTTGCTCACCTTGCCGCCGAGTTGCAGGTTCTGCACTGGCCGCATGTAGACGGCCACACCGGGCACGGCGCGCAGCTTGCGGCGCAGTTGCTCGACCGTCACTTTCATCGATTCGCGCTGCGCGCGTGGTTTCAGGTTGACGAACAGCCGCCCCGAGTTCTGCGTCGCGTTGGGCCCGCCCACGCCGACGAACGCGCCGACGCTCGCGATGTTCGGGTCGGCCTGAAAGATCGCCGCCACGCGTTCCTGGCGCTCCATCATCGCGGTGAAGGAGATGTCTTCGGCGGCCTCCGTCGTCACCTGGATCTGCCCGGTGTCTTCTTCCGGGAAGAAACCTTTTGGGATGACCACGAACAGCACCGCGCTCGCGACGAAGCTCGCCAGCGCCACCAGCCACACCGTCTTGCGGTGCGCGAGCGCCCAGTCCAGCGTGTGCGTGTAGCTGCGCAAAATCCAGTCGAAACCGCGCTCGAAGACCCGGCTCACGGCGTTCTGGTCCTTCGGGTCGTGGTGCTTCAGGAAGCGGCTGCACAGCATCGGCACGAGCGTCAGCGACACGGCGGCCGAGACCACGACCGCGAGGCCCACGACCACCGCGAACTCGTGGAACAGCAGGCCGATCACACCCGGCATGAAGAACACCGGAATGAACACCGCCACCAGCGAGATCGAGATCGACATGATCGTGAACGCCACTTCGCGCGAGCCCTTCAGCGCCGCTTCGAACGGTGCCATGCCGGCCTCGATGTGGCGCACGATGTTTTCCAGCATCACGATCGCGTCGTCCACCACCAGGCCCACGGCGAGCGTGATGCCCAGCAGCGAGATGTTGTCGATGCTGTAGCCAAACGCGTAAAGCAAGGCCACCGCGCCGAGCAGGGACACCGGCAGCGACAGCGCCGGAATCACCGTGGCCGACACGCGCCGCAGGAACAAAAAGATCACGAGCACGACCAGCACAATCGTCAGCGCGAGCGTCACGTTCACGTCGTGCAGCGCGGCGCGGATCGACACGGAGCGGTCGTTGAACGGAATCAGGCTCACCGACGCCGGCAGTTGCGACGCAAAGCGCGGCAGCATCGCGCGCACCGAGTCCACCACCTGCACCGTGTTCGCATTCGGCTGGCGCTGCACCGCGAGCGTGATGGAGCGCTCGCCGTTGTACCAATTGGCCGTCTTCACCGATTCGAAACTGTCTTGCACGTCGGCCACGTCGCGCAGCCGCACCGGCGCGCCGTTGCGCGTGGCGACGACGATGTTCGCGAACTCGCGCGCGTTCACGAGTTGCCGGTTCGCCTGCACCGTCAGCGTCTGCTTCGGGCCTTCGAGCACGCCCACCGGCGTGTTGGCGTTGGCCGCGCCGATCGCCGTGCGCAGCTCGTCGAGCGTGAGGTTGCGCTCGCTCAACTGGTCGGTGCGAACACGCACCCGCACCGCGAAGCGCTTCTGGCCGAAGATGCCGACCTGCGCCACGCCTTCCACGGTGGAAAGGCTGGGCGAGATCAGGTTCTCGGCGTAGTCGTTCAGCTCCGACAGGTTGAGTGACGGCGACGTGAGCACGAGCAGCAGCACCGGCGCATCCGCCGGGTTCACCTTGCGGTACGACGGCGGAATGGTCATCTCGGTGGGCAGGGAGCGCTGCGAGCGAAACAGCGCCGCCTGCACGTCCACCGCCGCCGCGTCGATATCGCGGTTCGTGTCGAACTCCAACGTGATCGTGCTCGCGCCCAACGTGTTCGTCGAGCTGATCGTGTTCAACCCGGCGATCGTGGAAAACTGCTTTTCCAGCGGCAGCGCGACGGAGCTGGCCATCGTGTCCGGGCTCGCACCGGGCAGCACCGCCGAGACGCTGATCACCGGCGTGTTGTAGCGCGGCAGCGCCGCCACCGGAATTTCGCCGAGCGCCACGACGCCGGCCACCACCACCGCCGCGTTGAGCAGCACCGTCATCACCGGGCGGCGGATGAAGAGTTCGGAGATGTTCATGGGCGCTCCCTGTTCGCTGTCATCCCGGCGAAGGCCGGGATCCACGGCCCCAGGATCGGATCTCGGCAAACGATGGATCCCGGCCTTCGCCGGGATGACGCTCACGCTGAGGGTTTCGCATTCTGCGCCACGCAGCGGCTAGCCAAGCTAGCCTACACCGGCGCGCCGCTGGCGGCCCGGGCCGGCCCGCCTGGACCGGCGGGGCCACTGGCACGACTCGCGGCGCTCGCCGCTTCGGCTTCTCGCACCGGCGTGCCTGGGCGCAGGTTCTGCTTGCCGTCGGTCACGATGCGTTCGCCGGG